>JALYZB010000103.1 GCA_030945945.1 Actinomycetota bacterium
GCGAGCAGTCGCGCTGGACCTTCCAGCGGCGCCGCAGATCCTCCGGGGGGTTCAGATAGACGCGGACGTCGTAGACGTCGAGCATCTCCGGCAGGTGGTAGCCGAGCAGGCCCTCGATCACCGTGAATCCCACCGGCCGGACATACACCGGGGCCGCGAACGTGCCGTCACTGTGCCGGTACACCGGCTTGAGGACCGCGTCTCCGCGCCGGAGATGGGCGACGTGTTGGGCGAGGATGTCCAGGTGGTTGCAGTCGGGGTGAAGCGGGGTGATCCCCAACTGCGCGCGTTGCCTGCGGTCGTAGCGGTGGTAGTCGTCGGTGCAGATGTGCGCGACGTGATCCTCGCCGAGCGCGCGGACCAGTCCCCGGGTGATCGTGGTCTTGCCCGCGGCCGAGTCACCGACGACCCCGAGCACCACCGGGCGCGGGTTCACTGCCGCTCGGTGGTGCCGTTACCGGTCACGGCCGCATCGCCGCGGCCTTGCTGTCGCTGGCCTCCTCGACCTCCGCCCGAGGCCCCTGCCCGCCGAGGGCGATCGCCGCCTTGGCGGTCACGAGGTGGTAGAGGATCAGCAGCTGCACGACGGCCAATGACTCGGAGCGCTGCAGGTCGTTGCCGACCATGAACTGGCCGAGCCGCTCGGAGCGCAGATGAGAGGCGAAGTGGAGCTTCTCCCAGATCGCCTCCTCGATCTCGGCAGCCTGATCTGGCTGGATGGCACCGGCGATGTTCACCAGCAGCTCGGACTCGCCGTCGGTGACCGTGACGCCCCGCTGACCGTCGCCAATCACCGGCGAGAGGTCGGGATGCGGCAGGCTGTCACGCAGGACGAGCTCGGCGTCGAGCGCATGCGGATCGCGTCTCGTCCCCTCGCGGAAGGACACGACCACATCCGCGTGGCGTTCCTGGGGGCGGATGAACTGCGCCGAGTCCGGCTCGCGCTTGTCGAGCTCGAGCAGGACCTGATTGGTGGTGTAACCCCGCCGTGAGGTGTCGCGCTGGACCTTCCATCGCCGGCGCAGATCCTCGGGCGGGGAGAGGTAGACGCGCACGTCATAGGCGTCGAGCAGGTCTGCGGAGTGGTACCCGAGCAGGCCCTCGACGATCGTGAACGGCTTTGGATCCACGTAGACGGGAGGACCGAAGCTGCCGTCGGCGTGGACGTAGACCGGCTTGAGGATCGGCTCGCCGGCTCGCAGGTGGCGCAGATGCTGGGACATGATGTCCACGTAGTTGCAGTCCGGATGCAGAGGGGTGATCCCGCGCTCGGCGCGCTGCCGGCGGTCATAGCGGTGATAGTCGTCGGTGGAGACGGCCGTCACCTGATCCTCGCCCAGGATCCGCACCAGCCCGCGCGTCATCGTCGTCTTGCCGGCCGCTGAGTCGCCGACGACACCAAGGATGATGGGGCGCGGCATCGTGGCCTCCTAGGGGGTCTGGCTATCTTCGTCAGTGTCGCTGAACACCGAGCTCTGGCGAATGTCCTCCGGCTCGATGGTGATCAGATCCAGCTCGGTGAGCTTGCGGTGAGAGTCGACCAACCGCGTGGCCTGGCGCATCCGTGCCCGCTCAATCGCGTTGCGGATGCTGCGCCCGTAGGCAAACCTGGGTTGCTGCACGCGCAGGGCGATGTAATCGCGCAGGGCCTGGGCGGAGCCATCGGCCATCGCGTACCCCTGGCGATCGATCATCAGCCGGGCGATCGCGAGCAGCTCGTCGACGTCGTAGTCGGGGAAGTGGATGTGATGAGCCACTCGCGAGCCCATCCCCGGATTGGCCTGGAAGAACTCCTCCATCCGATCCTTGTAGCCGGCCATCACGACCACCAGATTTTGGCGCTCGGACTCCATGACCTGCAGCAGCACCTCCACCGCCTCCTGGCCGTAGTCGCGCTCGTTCTCGGATCGGTGCAGGTAGTACGCCTCGTCGATGAACAACACGCCGCCCAGCGCGCGCTTGACGACATCCTTGGTCTTCGGCGCCGTGTGGCCGACGTATTGACCGACGAGGTCGTCTCGGGTGACGGATACCAGATGTCCCTTCTCGATGTAGCCGAGACGGTGCAGGATGCCGGCGATGCGCAGGGCGACGGTCGTCTTCCCGGTGCCGGGGTTGCCGGTCAGGCTCATGTGCAGGGTCGGACGCTCGCTGCGCAGGCCCATGCCGTCACGCAGCCGGTCGATCACCAGCAGTGCCGCGATCTCGCGGATCCGGCGTTTCACCGGTGCCATGGCGATCAGGTCGCGGTCCATCTCCTCGAGGACCTCGTGAACCCGGGAGGCGCGCATGACTGACTGCACGTCGACCTCACCGTCGGCGACGGCGGCCGAGAAGTCCACCGCGGCCACGGCCGATCCCGCCTGCGCATCGACGTCCGGCCGCACCACCCGGCCCGAGAACTCGTCTGAGAACGACGGGGAGCCCCGCTCGCCGCGTCCCAATCCCCGCGTCGGTGCGGCGGGCGCGTTCGGATCAAGCGGCCGGCCGGTGGTATCCAGGCCGCGCCCACTCATCAGGATTCGCCGATCCCGTCGTCGGTGCGCGCCCGAATGCCGTTCACCGCCGCGGCGTCGCGTGCGGCGCCGGCGGGTGAATCCCGCCCCGGCGTGGCGTCCTGCACCGCCGCCGGGTCACGCGTGCTGGCCAGATCACCCGCGTTGCCGTAGCGACGGCCGACCGGATCCTGCTGGGCATACCCGCTGACCGTGTAGCGGATCTGGCGGTCCGCCTTGTCCTGGCGCTCGAGCCGGAACCCAGGCTCCTGCGCCGGGCGGTTGACGATGAAGCTCAGCCTCGAGGTCTGACGGCCCAGCGAGCTGTCGTAGCAGACCACCTTGACGTAGTGGTTCGGGTAGGCCTGGCGGCACGCCTCGACGTCCTGCATGGCGACGTCGGCCTCGTCAGGGCGCAGGTCGAACTCCGGCTGCTTCCACATGTCCCAGTAGCTGTTGCGCGGATGTGGGTCGTCGGTGTACTCGACCATGATCGCCCAGCCGTGCTCCAGTCCGTAGCGCAGCTGCGCCTTGATCTCGGTGTCGGTCAGGTCCTCGAGGAACGAAAACGTTCCCTGCGTGATCCTCATGACGGTCTCCCTTTCCGAGCTTGCGCTAGAGGGCAACCGTGGGCGTGGCCACGGCGTCCGGCGTGTCAGTTGACTCAAAGTCGAACGTGATGTCCTTCCAGACCTCTAGCGCGGCATCAAGCTCGGGGCAGCCCCGGGCGGCATCGCGCAGGATGTCGGGCCCCTCGGTGTAATAGTCCTGGCCCTCGTTGCGGGCCTTGATCATCGCCTCGACGGCGACGCGGTTGGCGGTCGCGCCCGCGGCGATCCCCATCGGATGCCCGATCGTGCCGCCGCCGAACTGCAGCACCACGTCCTCGCCGAGGTAGTGCAGCAGCTGATGCATCTGACCGGCGTGGATGCCCCCGGAGGCGACCGGCATCACCGGGGCCAGCGATGCCCAGTCCTGGTCGAAGTAGATGCCGTGCGCCGGGTTTGCCTTGTTGAAGCGCTGGCGGCAGACGTCGTAGTAGCCCATGATCATGTTCGGGTCGCCCTCGAGCTTGCCCACGATGGTTCCGGCGTGAATGTGGTCGACCCCGATCATCCGGCACCACTTGGCGATCACCCGGAAGCTCACGCCATGGATCTTTTGGCGGGTGTAGGTCCCGTGCCCGGCGCGGTGCAGGTGCAGGATCATCCCGTTTCGCCGCGCCCACTTGGACATGGACTGCATCGCCGTATAGCCGACGGTGAGGTCCATCATGATGATCACGCTGCCGATCTCCTTGGCGAATTCAGCGCGCTCGTACATGTCCTCCATCGTCGCGGCGGTGACGTTCATGTAGTGGCCCTTGATCTCGCCGGTGGCGGCCGATGCCCGGTTGACGGCCTCGATTGCGTGCAGGTAGCGATCACGCCAGCGCATGAACGGCTGCGAGTTGATGTTCTCGTCGTCCTTGGTGAAGTCCAGGCCACCGCGCAGCGCCTCATAGACCACGCGCCCGTAGTTCTTGGCCGACAGCCCGAGCTTGGGCTTGGTCGTCGCCCCGAGCAGCGGACGCCCGAACTTGTCCAGATACTCGCGCTCCATCACGATCCCGTGCGGGGGGCCCTGGAAGGTCCTCAGGTAGTGCGGCGGGATGCGCATATCCTCGAGCCGGAGCGCCTTCAGCGCCTTGAAGCCGAACACGTTGCCGATAATCGACGAGGTCAGGTTCGCGATCGAGCCCTCCTCGAACAGATCGATGTCGTACGCGATCCGCGCGATGAACTGACCCTCGATCCCGGGCACCGGATCGAGCTGATAGGCCTTGGCCTGGTAGTGCTCGTGCGGCGTCAGCCGGTCCGTCCAGACGACGGTCCAGGTGGCGGTCGAGGACTCCCCCGCCACCGCGGCGGCGGCCTCGATCGGGTCTACCCCCGGCTGCGGGGTGATTCGGAACGCGCACAGGATGTCGGTGTCCTTGGGGACATAGTCAGCGTCCCAGTAACCCATCTCGGCGTACGGAGTGACGCCCGCGGCCCAGCGATCCTTCTTCTGGGTGGGCTGTGAGTCTTCGGTCAGCGCCATGTCAGATGGGCCTTTCGCTCGAGTCCATGAGCGGAGCTTAGGCGTCAATGGCATAGATTCCTAATCCCTTTTACCCTCCATGACATAAATGATCACCTATGTAGAAGTGGGAGCGCGGTCGGCGGAACCATGAGGTCAGCGCCTATCAGTCAAATCAGATCTTTGCTGGTTGGCTTATGTGCCACCACGTATCGTCGGCTTGATGCCCGGCGTACTTCTGCAGCGCGACATAGGCTCCGACGCCCAACCGTTGCCGCGTCTAGATCCGCGGCGTCGATTGTCGTTCGCGTCCGAGCCGTTGCCGCAGGCGTTTCGAGACGGGCCGCTGTGTCGGACCGGCTGGCGCGACGCGGGGGCGATCCCGTAATCCAGATCGGAGGGCAATGACCGAACAGCAAAGACCGGCACTTGCCGCGACCGCCCGCGAGCTCGTGACCACGGGGAAGGGGATCCTCGCTGCCGACGAGAGCAACCCGACGATGACCAAGCGGCTGCTCGCGGTGGGAGCACAGGCCACGCCCGAGTCGCGGCGGCGCTTCCGTGAGCTGCTGATCACCACGCCCGGTGTCGCGGATCGCATCAGTGGGGTGATCCTGTGCGACGAGACGATCCGTCAGGCGGCGTCGGAGGGGATGCCGTTTCCCGAGCTGCTGGCCAGCCTTGGCATGCTCACCGGGATCAAGGTCGACACGGGGGCCAAGCCGCTCGCTAGCGCCGATGGCGAGACGATCACCGAAGGCCTTGACGGGCTGCGCGAGCGCCTTGGCGAGTATCACGAGCTCGGCGCGCGCTTTGCCAAGTGGAGGGCGGTGATCACGATCGGGGAGGGTCTGCCAAGCCAATACTGCATCGCCGCCAACGCTCACGCGCTGGGTCGCTACGCCGCGCTGTGTCAGGAGGCCGGCATCGTTCCGATGGTCGAGCCCGAGGTGCTGATGGCGGGCGCTCATGCGATCGCGCGCTCTGAGCAGATCACGCGCGACGTGCTGCGAGCTGTGTTCGCCGAACTGCTCGACCAACGGGTGCTGCTCGAGGCGATCGTCCTCAAGCCGAACATGGTCCTGGCGGGCTACGACTGTCCGCGGCCGGCCGGCCTCGCGGAAGTCGCACAGCGCACGCTCGCGGTGCTGGGCCAGGTGGTTCCGGCCGCCGTCCCGGGAGTTGCCTTCCTCTCCGGGGGACAGAGCGACGAGCTGGTCAGCGCACATCTCAACGCGCTCAACCGTGCCACCGCGCCCTGGCAGCTGACCTTCTCCTTCGGCCGCGCACTTCAGGCCACGCCGCTGAAGGTCTGGGCCGGGGACGAAGACAACGCATCGGCGGCCCAGGCGGCTTTCGCCCATCGCGTTCGCTGCACTGCCGAGGCCCGGGCGGGGCGCTACCGCGCTGCTCTGGAGCAGGAGTTCGCCGCCGCGTGATCGATGTCGCCCTCACCCGGGCCGGCCTGCGTCGCGCACGCGTGATCGTCGTCGTGGACGTGCTTCGGGCGACGTCGACCATCACTCAGGCTCTGGCCGCGGGCTACGAGACTGTGCTCTGCACCGACAGCGTCCAACGCGCACGGCTCCTGCG
>JALYZB010000126.1 GCA_030945945.1 Actinomycetota bacterium
GAGCTGTACTGCAGGCCCCCGAGCAGCAGCGGTTGTCGAGCGCCCGTCGCGCGCACGGCCGAGACCAGCGCCTGCATACCCGCCGTCCGGTAGGCGGGTGCGCCCGCCTGGGCGGGGACCTCACACCCGTGCTGCCAGCAGTGCCAGGTGATGCCGAACGGCTCGTTGAAGAGATCGAAGATGAGCGCGTGGTCGTCTCGGAAGCTGCGCGCCACCGAGCGCCAGAAGGCCGGAGCGTGACCGGCGTCGGCCATCGGCAGCTGTGCCGTGGCCGGCGTCGGGCCCGGAGCCGCCAGGTGGAGGTCGAGGATCACGTACAGATGCGCGGCATGCAGGGCGCGCACGTAGGCCGCCACGATCCGCCGGTACGGTGCTCCGCCCCGTCCCGCGGGGGTGTTGACCCCCAGCCAGCAGTCCTCGTTGAGCGGCACGCGGACCACGTCCACGTCCCAGCTGCGCATGGCCGCGATCATCGCCGCGCTGTCGATCACATTATTCTGGCCCGCCCGCCCGTCGAAGAACCCCCAGCCCTGAATGCAGGCGTACTCCAGCCCCGAGCGGTTGATGCCGCGCAGCTGGACTGCGTGGCCCCGCCCGGGCCCGTCGACGAGCTGGTTGCCGCGGACCCGTAGGTTGGCCGCCGCGGCCCCGCCGGCGACCAGCAGCGACGCGGTCAGCAGCGCGGTGAGTCCCACGGCGAGCAACGCCGCGGTGCCCTTTGCGCGCCTGCGCGTCACCCGGCGGGTGACACGTCCCCGGGCATCGCCGGGGGTGACGGCGCGGCGGTGGCGACGGCCGCTGCCGCGGCTCGTGACTCGCGCCGTTTGCGCCGCTTGTCGCGGTGGCGCTTGACCTGGACCGCGATCTCGTCGGCGCACAGATTGATCGAATGCATCATCTCGCGCGATGCATCGTGCGCGCGCAGGGTCACCCCCTTTAGGTACAGGGTGACCTCGGCCACCTGACAGTCGGCGATCGCCGGGTTGCGCTCCTCGTAGAGCTCGACCTCGAGCTCGGCCAGATCGGACACCTGCTTGGCGACCTTTGCGAAGCGCTTTTCGACGTGCTCCCGGATGGGATCCGAGACAACGACGTTTCGACCCTTGACCTCGATCCGCATGAATCGACCTCCTGGGGGACGGTGCTCTGACTGACCGAGGTTATTCCTGCCCACCGGCTTTGTCGAGGCGGCAGAATACCCAAGTCCGTGGTCCCGTCCGTCTCGCCCAGCATCCAATGGACCTTTGCGCCGAGCGTACTCGCCGGAGTGGGAATCCTGGCGGTTTTGTACGGTCTGGCCTGGCGACGGGCGCGCGCCAGCGGGTCGCCGCACCGACCCGGCTGGGGGCGTCTGGCCTTGTTCGCCTCCGGGCTGCTCGCGATTCTCGTCGCGCTCGTCTCCCCTGTGGACGGACTCGCCGATCAGCTGCTGCTGATGCACATGGTCCAACACGTCGTGCTGCTTGACGCGGTGCCGATCCTGCTCATCCTGGGCTCCAACAAGGTGCTGCTGCGCCCGGTCACCCGCCGCCTGCACATGGTCGAACGTCGCGCCGGCTACCTCGCTCACCCCGCGTTTGCGGTCTTCTGCTACGCGGCGATCATGTGGGCGTGGCACGTGCCCGCGATGTACGACGCGGCGTTGAACAACACCACCGTTCACGCCTTCGAGCATCTCTGCTTCGCCGCCGCCGGCAGCCTGTACTGGTGGCACCTGATCTCGCCGATCCGCAGCCGCATGCGGCTCGGCGGCATGGGACCGATCGGCTACATGGTCGCGACCAAGCTGCTCGTTGGAGTGCTCGGGATCGCGCTCGCCTTCGCCCCCGCCGCGTTCTACCCCTACTACGAGCACCATCCCCGCTACTGGGGCCTGTCGCCATCTGAGGATCAATCGCTGGCCGGGCTGCTGATGGCGCTCGAGCAGTCGATCGTGATGGGCGTCGCGCTTGTCTATCTGTTCGTGGGCATGCTCACCGAGTCCGAGCGGGACGCCCAGCGCCGGGAGCGCTTCGAGGTCGTCTGACCTGTCGGGCCGTTCGGGGCCCTACTCCGAGGACGATGCCGAGACGAGCATCGCGGCGCCGATTCCGCCGCTGAGATCTCCGAGCCCGGCGACCCGGACCGCCGGCGGCCGGTCATCGTTGAACAGGTGGGGATGCATCTGGGTGGCGATCCGCTCGGCCATCGGCTGGCCGAAGCGCACGCCCAAACCGCCGCCGATGATCACCGCCTCGACGTCGAGCAGGTTGACCGCCGAGGCGATCCCGGCGCCGAGCGCCTTGACCGCGCGCTCGATCAGTTCGGTGGCCAGTGGATCGTGCTTGTCGAGCGCGTGCGCCCACACCGAGCTGGTCAGGCGGGTGCGCCCGCGGTGCTTCATCAGCTTGAAGAGATCCGTCATGACGCCCTTGTCGACCTCGCGCCGCGCCCGGGTCTCCATCGCCGAGCGGCCTGCGTAGGCCTCCATGCAGCCACGCCGTCCGCACGGGCAGTGGGCGCCGTTGCGGCGCACCACCATGTGGCCGATCTCGCCCGCACCGCCGCGGCCCAGCCACGGCTTTCCGTCGAGGATCAGCCCGCCTCCGACCCCGGTGCCCCAGAACACGCCGAGCACGGACTGATAGGGCTTGCCGGCCCCGAAGGCGAACTCAGCATCGGTGGCGACCTGAACGTCGTTGCCGATCTTCACCGGTGTGCCGAGCTTTTCGGCCAGGGTCGCACCGAGCGGGAAGGAACCGCCCCAGCCCGGCAGGTTGCCCGCATTGGCCACCGCTCCGGAGGACTCGTCGACATCGCCCGGTGAGCCGACGCCGACGCCGACCAGGGCGCTGGTCTTCACTCCGGCCGCCTTGGCGGCACCGATCAGTGCCTCGGCCATCTGGGCGGCGACGTCGGCTGGGCCGCCCTCGGTCGGGGTCGGCTGGCGCGCCTGACCGAGCACGTTCTGATCGGTGTCGACGATGATCGCCTCGATCTTCGTCCCTCCGAGGTCGATGCCGCCGCGCAGCGTGGCGTTCTCCGATCCATCCATCTCGCCACGAACGCTATCCGAACCGGCCCCGGTTCGCTTCTTGAGCCTGAGCTTGGACGGGTCAGGGCTTCCGTGGAAGCAGGTGATGGGATTGGGTGGTCGGCTCGTGGATGCCGGACGCCGCACGGGAGCGCAGCAATAGCAGCGCTATGGCCAGCGAACGGGTGGGGTCTGGCGCCGCGAGGCGGCCGCACAAGACGGTCAGATGCAATGTCGGGAGCCCTTAGGCCCAGGACTCGCGATAGCTCTCCTGCTCGGCGGTCGGCGCATCGATCCGTACCCCGAGCGCCTCCAGCTTGAGCCGGCCGACCTCCTGGTCGATCGCCCCGCTCACGGCGTGCACGCCGGGGCCAAGCTCGTCGCGGCGTCGCACGAGCTCCTCCACGCTCAGCGCCTGCAGGGCAAAGGAGACGTCCATCACCGCCGCGGGATGGCCCTCGGCGGCAGCCAGGTTCACGACCCGCCCGTGAGCGAGCAGGTTCAGCCGCCGCCCGTCGGCCAGTGTGTACTGCTGGACGAGCCGCTGGACCTCCTGACCGCCGTCGGGCGCCAGCGCGGCCAGCTCCTCGAGGTCGAGTTCGACGTCGAAGTGACCGGCGTTGGCGAGGATCGCGCCGTCCTTCATGCGCGCGAAATGCTCCCCGCGCAGCACCCGCCGCGAGCCGGTGACGGTCACGAACACGTCCCCGCGTTTGGCCGCCTCGGCGGCCGGCATCACCTCATAGCCGGCCATCCGCGCCTCGAGCGCGCGCAGGGGATCGACCTCGCAGACGATCACCGCCGCCCCGGCGCCGCGGGCGCGTTCGGCGATCCCCTGCCCGGCCCAGCCGTAGCCGAGCACCACGAGCGTGTTGCCGGCCAGCAGGACGCCGGAGGCACGCACGATGCCATCCAGCGCGGACTGCCCGGTGCCGTGGCGATCGTTGAGCGCCCGCTCTGTCCGCGCCTCGTTGACCGCGAGCACCGGGCAGCGCAGCCGACCCTCGTCCTGCAGGCGGCGCAGGCGCACGAGACCCGTGGTCGTCTCCTCGGTGCCGCCGATCAACCCGTCGACCAGCGCGCCGCCGCGGGCGTGAGCGGTGACCAGCAGATCGGCGCCGTCATCGATCGTGATCTCAGGCTCGCCGGCCAGCAGCGCGATCACGTGCGCGACGTAGGTGTCGAGGTCCTCGCCGCGGATCGCCCGCACCTGGACGCCGTCGGCGACCACCAGGGCGGCGGCGACGTCGTCCTGGGTGGAAAGCGGGTTGGCCGAGCACAGCGCGACCTGCGCCCCACCCGCCCGGAGGGTCCGGATCAGGTTGGCGGTCTCCGCGGTGACGTGCAGGCAGGCCGCGATCCGCATGCCCGCCAGCGGCCGCTGAACGGCGAACCGCTCGTGGATGCGGGCCAGCACCGGCATCTGGCTCGCCGCCCAGCCAATCCGCGCCTCGCCACCGGGGGCGAGCGCGAGATCGGCGATATCGTAGGACGTCGTCGCGGCGCGCGTCATCGGCCTGACCGCTGCGGCCAGCGCCCCGCGCTGCGCCTAGTAGCGGTAGTGATCGGACTTATAGGGGCCATGCAACGGCACCCCGAGGTACTCGGCCTGGCTGGCCGTGAGCTCGGTCAGCCGGACCCCGAGCGCGTCGAGGTGCAGCCGGGCGACCTTCTCGTCCAGGTGCTTGGGCAGCACGAACACCTGCGTGCCGTACTCCTCGGGCTTGGTGAACAGCTCGATCTGCGCGATCACCTGGTTGGTGAACGAGTTGGACATTACGAAGCTCGGATGGCCGGTCGCGTTGCCGAGGTTCAGCAGCCGTCCTTCTGAGAGCACGATGATCGTGCGCCCGCCGGCAAACACCCACTCGTCGACCTGGGGCTTGACGTTGATCTTCTCGATCCCGTCGATCGCGGCCAGGCCGGCCATGTCGATCTCGTTATCGAAGTGGCCAATGTTGCCGACGATCGCCTGATGCTTCATCTCAGACATGTGCGCGGCGGTGATCACGTCCTTATTGCCCGTCGTGGTGATGAAGATGTCCGCGGTGCCGAGAACGTCTTCGAGCGTCGCCACCTGGTAGCCGTCCATCGCCGCCTGCAGCGCGCAGATCGGGTCGATCTCGGTGACGATCACGCGGGCACCCTGACCGCGCAACGACTCCGCGGAGCCCTTGCCGACGTCCCCGTAGCCGCAGACGACCGCGACCTTGCCGCCGATCAGCACGTCGGTGGCCCGGTTGATCCCGTCAATCAGCGAGTGGCGGCAGCCGTACTTGTTATCGAACTTGGACTTGGTGACCGAGTCGTTGACGTTGATGGCCGGGAACAGCAGCCGGCCCTGCTCGGCGAACTGATAGAGGCGGTGCACCCCGGTCGTGGTCTCCTCGGTGACGCCCTTGATGTCGGCCGCCATCCGGGTGAAGCGCTGCGGGTCCTCGGCCAGCGAGCGGGCGAGCAGGCCGAGGATCACGGCGTGCTCGTCATTCTCGGCCGTGCTGACGTCCGGCACCGTGCCGTCGGCCTCGTAGGTGACGCCGTTGTGGACGAGCAGGGTCGCGTCGCCACCGTCGTCGAGGATCATGTTGGGCCCGTCCTGGCCCGGCCATGACAACGCCTGGTCGGTGCACCACCAGTACTCCTCGAGCGTCTCGCCCTTCCAGGCGAAGACCGGGATGCCCTGCGGATCCTCGGGGGTGCCCTCGGGACCCACGACGATCGCGGCCGCGGCGTGATCCTGGGTGGAGAAGATGTTGCAGCTGGCCCACCGGACCTCGGCGCCGAGCGCAGCGAGGGTCTCGATCAGCACCGCGGTCTGGATCGTCATGTGCAGCGAACCGGTGATCCGTGCACCCTTCAGGGGCTGCGCGTCGGCGTACTCGCGACGGGTCGACATCAGCCCGGGCATCTCGTGCTCGGCGAGCTGGATCTCCTTGCGCCCATAGGCGGCCAGACTGAGGTCGGCGACCTTGTAGTCGGTGGCGGGGACGGTGGTGGTCATATTTTCTCCGGTTCGCGTGGTGTCAGCAGTTGGGGGGTGGGCGACGGCCCTCGGCCGGCCAGACCGTGCTTCAGGCCAGCGCGGCGGCCAGCAGCCGCTCGTGCTTGTCCTGCTCGAAACGCAGCCAGTCGGCGGCCTCGACGTGCTCGGGCCGGCTGGCCTGGGACTCCAGCCAGCGGCGCACCGCTGCCTGCAGCTCGACGTCGGTGGCCATTCTGGCTGCGAAGGCGACGTCGGACAGACCGATGCCGAAGCGGCTCAGCAGCTCCTTGAGCGTGCGCAGGCGCTGCAGCTGCTCGGGTCCGTAGAGCCGATAGCCCGCGTCTGAACGGGCCGGCGTGACCAGCCCCGCGGATTGGACGTAGCGCAGCATGCGTGGCGACCAGCCGGTCGTGCCCGCCGCCTCGTTGATGGTGAGAGCCTCCATTGCGAGCCTAACCCTACCACGGTCGTGTCAAGGTTCCGCGCTGTCTCGGTCGTTGACCCACGTCCGTGGGCGGCGTTTACCGCGTGGCCAGCGTGGCCTTGAGCTCGTGCAACGTCGCGATCTGCCCGGGATCGACCCCGCGCAGCACGGCCAGGTACAGCGAGACGAGATCCCCGAGGACGACGAGTGAGAGCAGCCGCTCGATCCGCGTCTCCCCCACCGACGCGACGATCACGGCCACCGCAGCGTGGGGCTCGATCAGATCGCGGCTGAGTGCGATTCGCGTCTTGACCCGCGGGTGCAGATCGGAGTCGTCCAGGAATACGGCCGAGAAGCGTCCAAGCTGGGCCGCGCCCTCCCATCCGAGGATCTCGTTGTGATCGAGCTCGGGCAGCTCGGCGGCGAAGCACGGCAGTTTGGCGTTCTCGTTGATCTGGGTCTTCCACCGGTAGGCAATCGGAGCGGTCAGCCCGGCGCCGGCGATCTGGGGGATGGTGCCGTGCAGCTGGTGGGCCAGCCCCTTGGCCGCGCCGTCCGGGGGGGCGTCGGGCCCCCATTGAGCCAACAGCCGCTCGGCGTGCACGGCCGCGACGTCGATCTCGGTGTGCAGGCCCTCGGCCACGCCAGCGAACGCCGCGACCTCGAGTGCCACGACGAGCGCGTAGCCGACGGCGGCCCGGGGCTGGTAGGCGCCGGGCAACGGAATCACCGGCACGCCCTCCTCCCGGGCCTGTTCGGCGAGTGCGCCCCCGGTCGTGCAGACGATCCGCCGCGCACCGACAGCACCCGCCGCCTCAAACGCGGCCAGGGTCTCCTCGGTCTCGCCCGAGTAGCTGGAGCACAGCACGGTGGCATCCGGGGTCGTCCACGAGGGCAGCTCATAGCCACGCGCAGTCGCGACTGGGCGCGAGGCCCGATCCCCGAGCACGGCAAAGGCGAGATCGGCGCCGATCGCCGAGCCGCCCATCCCGGCGACCACGAAGCCGCCGGGAGAGTCCTGGGGGCCGATGTTGGCCGACTCCACGCGCCACAGCGCGTCGCGCAGGTGCTCAGGCAGGTCCAGGATGTCGGCGAGCTGCCCGGTGGAGTCCACGGCGGCGATCGCGTCGCGGTCCAAGGGGTCGCCGCTCAAAACGCCACCGCGCCGTCGGGGAGGTTCACACCCGGAAAGATACGCATTCCCGCCGTCAGGACGTTGCCGTCGCCAATCGTCACGTCCTGGCCGATGACGACGCCGTGGTCGATCCGGCAGCGTTCGCCGATCGTCACCCCGGAGGCGACGATCGTGTCCACGATGCGCGTGCCCGACCCGACGCGGCAGCCGTCGAGCAGCACCGACGATTCCACATGGGCGCCGGCGGCGAGCTGGACGCCGCAACCGAGCACTGTGCGGCCGCTCACCGTCGCATTGCGCTCGATCACGCAGTCGGCGCCGATCAGCGCCGGCGGATGAACCCGTCCCTTGCGGACCGCGGATCCGTCGTCGCGGATCCCCCCGCCCGCCGCCACGCTGCGCCCGGCCTCGGTTGCCACCTCGCCGTCGAGGATGTCGTAGGTGGCCTGCAGGTAGCGGTCGGGCGTTCCGATGTCCATCCAGTAGCCGCTCGCCTCATAGCCGTACAGGCCCTCGCCGACCAGCTCGGGGAACAGGTCACGCTCGATCGAGCTGCGCGTGCCCGCCGGAGGCATCCGCTCAAGGACGTCGCGCTCGATCACGTAGGCGCCGGCGCTGATCAGGTTGGTCTCGATCTCGTCGAGCCGCGGCTTCTCGACGAACGCCTTGACCGAACAGTCGTCGTGGCGGGTGACCAGGCCGTAGGCCGACGGGTCCTCGACGCCGTACAGGCTGAGCGTGATCTTGGCCCCGGTCTGCTCGTGCTGGCGCAGCTGAGCGGTGAGGTCAATATCCGTGAGTATGTCGCCGTTGAGCATCAGGAACCGGTCCTGGAGCATCGCCTCGGCGAACTTCAGCGCGCCCCCGGTCCCCAGCGGCTCGGGCTCCTGCACGTAGGTGAGCGCGACCCCGAGATCGGCGCCGTCGCCGAGCACCGCGGAGACGCCCTCGGCCATGAAGCCGCAGGACAGGATCGCCTCGGTCACGCCATGGCCCTTGAGCCACTCGATCATGTAGGCGATGAACGGCCGGTCCACGAGCGGCACGACCGGCTTGGGAACGCGCGAGGTCAGCGGCCGCAAGCGCGTGCCCTCGCCGCCGGCGAGGATCAGGGCCTGCACGACCGGCCCGCCCCGAAACCCATCAGCGCCCAATGCCCTCGTACACGAAGCCGGCCGCGCGCAGCGCGTCGGAGTCCAAAAAGTTGCGCCCGTCCACCACGAGGTTGCCGGCCATCCGCTCCCGGATCTCGGCCCAGTCCAGATCTCCGAACTCGGACCATTCGGTGACCACGACGCAGGCGTCGGCGCCGTCCAACGCCTGGACCGCCGAGGGGGCGAAGGTGACGTTGCGCATCAGCTTGCGAGCCTCGGCCTCGGCGATCGGGTCATAGGCGACGACCTGGGCGCCGTCGGCCTGGAGCCGCGCGGAGAGGACGAGCGACGAGGCCTCGCGCATGTCATCGGTGTTGGCCTTGAAGGCGAGCCCAAGCAGCGCCACCCGCTTGCCGACCAGCGAGCCGAGGTGCTTCTGGAGCTTGCCGACCACCCGTCGCTTCTGCAGTTCGTTGACCTCGATGACCGCGGTCAGCAGCTGGAAGTGATACCCGGAATTGCCGGCCAGCTGCTTTAGCGCCGACACATCCTTGGGAAAGCACGAGCCGCCGAAGCCGATCCCCGGCCGCAGGAAGTGGCCGCCGATCCGCTGGTCCAGGCCCATGCCCCGGGCGACCTCGAGCACGTCGGCGCCGGTCTCCTCGCAGACGTTGGCGATCTCGTTGATGAAGGAGATCTTGGTGGCCAGAAACGCGTTGGCGGCAAGCTTGACCATCTCCGCGCTGGCCACGTCGGTGCGCACCAGCGTGCTGTTCAGCGGCGCATACAGAGCCGCGACCGCGTCCCCGGCCCAGTTGCCGTCATCGCCGATGACCACACGGTCGGGCGCCATGAAGTCCTCGAGTGCCGAGCCCTCCTTGAGGAACTCCGGACAGGACACGTAGGCAAAGCCCGATTTGCCCTGCTCACGGAAGCCGCGCCGGATGGCCACCCCGGTTCCGACGGGCACCGTCGACTTCATGATCAATGCGTGGCGATCCGAGGCGGGCATCTCGGCGACGACCGCGTTGACCGACGACAGGTCGGCATCGCCGGAGTAGGTGGGCGGCGTGCCGACGGCCACGAACAGCAGCCGTGCTGCGGACAGGGCGTCGGACAGCTCGGTGGAGAAGTGCAGCCGCTCGCGGTTGTGGGCCACACTCTCGGCCAGCCCGGGCTCATAGATCGGGATCTCGCCGCGCTGCAGGCCGGAGATCTTCTCGGCGTCGATGTCAACGCACCACACGTCGCTGCCCAGCTCGGCAAACCCGGCCGCGGTGACCAGGCCGACGTAACCGGTGCCGATCACGGCGATCGGTTCGCGCTCGGGGCTCATGAAGCGCGGGAGGCTAGCGGGTCGCGATCAGCGGGTCAGCGAGGCCGCGAGGCTGATCATCTCGCGGTTGGGGATGTCCGTGGTCAGCGTGTTGGAGACCCAGTACACGGCCCCGTGGGTGTGCCAGGCCACGTCGGTGATGCTGCCGCCCTGCTCGTGGATCTCGAGCGTCTTGCCGTTGACCACTCTGGTCTCCAGGGGATTTGAGAGCAGCGGCGGGTTGGTCCAGGTCGTGCCCTGCACGCCGTAGTACTGACCGAGCTGCGAGTTGAGCACGAGCGTCATCCGGTAGGCCGGGTACGGATGCCCGTGACGGTCGCGCAGACGGTAGGCCCGCGGGTAGGAGCCGGGGCTGGCGGTCTCCAGCGGGCAGAGGCTGGTCAGGCTCGAGCAGTAACCGGTGCCGCCCCCGCCGATGATCAGCTTGGGGTAGTAGACGGGCATCCCGACCCCGCCGAGGGCCACCTCCTGTGCCTTGCCGTCCAGCGTGTCGGCGGTCAGCCCGGCGACGGAGAGCTTTGCGCCCTTCTTGTGGCCGGCGCCGGAGGCCTTGGCCGCCGGCTTCGACGGTCGGACCGTGGGGGCGATGAAGGTCCGGAACACCGCCGCCTCGGCGCGCGGGCTGGCGGTCACGAAGCACGAGCTGGTCGTGCACGGCAACAGCTGGGCCGGGAACTTGACCTGCCGGATCTGGGTGCCGGCCGCGTTGACGACGAGGTTGAAGAGGTTGATGAGACCGGCGGTGGTGTGGAGGCCGTGGTCGGTCTGGGTGTGGGCGCCGAAGATGGTCAGCAGCCGATCGCGGTTGCTCACGATCTGGCTCGTGCCGTATTGATCCTTGGCCCAGCGGATGAAGTCCTGCTGGCGCGCGTTGCGGACGATGTCGGAATCGGTGTGACGGAAGCGCGCGAAGGCGAGCGCGTCGGCCCCGCACAGCTTCTGATAACCGGGCTGGATGTCGATGCTCGAGTAGCCGGTGTAGAGCGTGTTGTTGTAGTAACGGTGGTCGACGTTTGCGTAGACGCAGCCGATCGCATTGACCAGCGCCTGGAAGCTCCCGAAGTTGACGTCCACGATGTGGTTCACGTGCAGGTTCGGGAATACGTTCTGCTGAATCGTCTTGATCAGCAGGTTGGGGCCACCGTCCGCATAGGCGGAATTGAGCTTGGCGGTTCCGAATCCGGGAATCTGGACCTGGAGGTCGCGCGGGATCGACAGCACGTTGATGGACTGCGAGTTGTCGTCCAACCGCACGAGCAGCATCGTGTCGGTGTTGGACGTGTTGTAGGGCGTGCCGGCCCGGTGATCGGAGCCGATGACGAGGATCGTCTGCGGAGCGCCCGGAGGCGGCAGGGTCACGTTGGCCCCCGACAGCGCCGGTGTCACGGACAGATCCGTGGCGAGCTGCTTGAACTGCAGCAGGCCGGCGACCGCGGTGGCGGCGGCCGTCGAGCAGATGATCAGCACCGCGGCGACAAAGAAGCGCCACAGGCTCCCCCGGCGACTGTGCGGCAGCAGTCTCACGCGCGGCCTCCGTCGATCGCCGTCAGGCCGCCACCGGTCTGCCCGAGCCTGGCGCCGCCGGCCAGGCCGTCGGTGGCGAGCATGCGCACGAAGTCGCCGAGCGCCTGGCGGTAGCGGCTCAGCGAGGTGATCGAGACCCACTCCTCGGGGCCGTGGTGGCCGGCGCCCGCGGGGCCGAACTCGACCGCCGGGATGCCCGCCTCGATGAACGCAGCGGCGTCCGATGCGCCGTCGCGGCCGACGCTGAGCGCCTCGCCCTCCGGCCGCGCGCGGGACACGGCATCACGCAGGGCCCGGACGTAGGGATCGGACCGGGACACGGTGACGGGCGGATGGATGAAGGTGCGGGTCACGTCGATGCCGGCAATCGCACGGACCTGAGCGAGGATCTCGCCCGGGTCCTGACCGGGAAGGTAGCGGACGTCGACGGCCATCTCGCACCGGTCCGGAACCTTGTTCAGCGCGTCGCCGCCCTCGATCCGCCCCAGATTGATCGACGGGCGGTCGAACATCTCCGAGGACTCCCGCGAGAAGGGCAGGCTCTCGATCGCCCGGAAGACGTCGATCGCCTTGAGCACCGCATTGTCCCCCAGCCACGGGGTCGAGCTGTGCGCGGCCCGCCCG
>JALYZB010000133.1 GCA_030945945.1 Actinomycetota bacterium
CTCTCCGGTCACCGGCGCGAACGTCCAGCTCGTTGCCGGCGACGCGACCGCGCCCGAGGACTCGGTCATCTCGGTGCACACCGACGACGTCGACGCCGCCTACGAGGAAGCGCAGCGGCATGGCTTCGAGATTGTGCACCCGCTGACAACGGAACAATGGGGTGTGCGTCGGTTTCTCGTCCGTGCACCGGACGGCAACGTCGTCAACATCGTGCAGCATCGGGACTGAACCGCGCCGGATCCTGCGATACGGCCGCACTGCGCGCCCACGTTGACGGCACTGCTCGATCAGGGTGCGGTCGTAAACGAGCGCGAGGGTACACACGGACAGGGCGATGGACGTGACGATCCGCTGGCGCCTAGCGTGACGGTATGGCCGCGCAAGCACAGACTGACACCACTGTTTCGCACGACTTCTGGCGTGCCGCCGAGCGGCACCTCGTCCGCTATTCCGGCGCCGGCGAGTTCACCCGCGAGATCATCGAATCGGCGGCGGGCAGTTTCCTGACCACTGCAGAGGGTCGGCGCATCCTGGACTTCACCTCGGGTCAGATGAGCGCGATCCTCGGGCACTCGCATCCGGAGATCGTGGCGACGGTGCGCGAGCGGATCGGGATCCTCGATCATCTGTACAGCGGCATGCTCAGCCGACCGGTCGTCGAGTTGGCCGAGCGGCTCGCCGCCTCGCTGCCCGACCCGCTCGACAAGGTGCTGCTGCTGACGACCGGGGCGGAATCGAACGAGGCGGCGATCCGGATGGCGAAACTCGTCACCGGCCGGCACGAGATTGTCTCGTTCGCGCGGTCGTGGCACGGCATGACGCAGGCCGCCGCGAGCGCCACCTACAGCACGGGACGCAAGGGCTACGGCCCCGCGGCGCCCGGCAACCTCGCGATCCCGACGCCGAACCCCTACCGCCCGGACTTCACGACGCCGGAGGGTGAGCTCGACTGGCAGCGCCAGCTCGACTTCGGCTTCGACCTCATCGACGCCCAATCCGTCGGCAGCCTCGCGGCGTGCATCGTCGAGCCGATCCTCTCCTCCGGCGGCGTGCTCGAGCCGCCGCCGGGCTACCTCGCCGCGCTGCAGCGCAAGTGCCGCGAGCGCGGGATGCTGCTGATCCTGGACGAGGCGCAGACCGGGCTGTGTCGCACCGGCACCTGGTACGCATTCGAGCGCGACGGCATCGTGCCTGACATCCTCACGCTCTCCAAGACCCTCGGTGCCGGGCTACCGCTGGCCGCCGTCGTGACCTCCAACGAAATTGAGCAAACCGCCCACGACCGCGGCTTCCTGTTCTTCACCACCCATGTCTCTGACCCGCTTGTGGCCGCGGTGGGCAACACTGTGTTGGACGTCCTGGAACGGGACGATCTCGACCGCCGAGCACGCGAGTTAGGCGGTGCGCTCGTTGAAGGGCTGGACGAGCTTGCCACCCGCCATTCGGTGATCGGTGATGTCCGGGGCCGGGGACTGCTCGTGGGCCTCGAGCTCGTGCTCGACCGCGAGACCAAGCAGAGATCGGACGAGCTCGGCGCCGCCGTCACGCGGCGCTGCCTCGAACTCGGACTGCACATGAATATCGTTCAGCTGCCCGGCATGGGCGGCGTCTTCCGTATCGCTCCGCCGTTGACCGCGACGCAGGACGAGATCACGCTGGGCCTGAGCATCCTTGACGAGGCGATCGGCGACGTCACGAAAGGCGCCTGACGCGCGGTTTACGGCTGGCCCGGCGCGACCGAGGGGCTGTTGCTGTAGGCCGCGAGCAACCACTTGCCGTTCCGCTTGGCGAGCACCCAGGTCGCGTAGACGGTCCGCTCGGGGGGAGCCTCGCTCTCTCCGGGAATCAGAACGTCGGTTTCGCTGATGACCACGGCCGTGTCGTCGTTCAGGAACCGGACGTCCAGCACTTTGTCGGACGACCGCGTGCCCTTCAGCGGCCCTTCGAACGAGAACGCCATGGCGTCGTGGATCTCCTGGCGCGACTTCAGGTACGCGCCGGGCAGGAC
>JALYZB010000146.1 GCA_030945945.1 Actinomycetota bacterium
GTCATCGTGGGTCAGCACGGCCACCGATGTCCAGTGCGGGCGCGAGAGCACCTTGGTCAGGTCGTCGCCGCTACGGGCCGGGATCGCGGTGCCGACCATACCGGCGTGTGTCAGCCGCGCGACGAGCGCTTGACCGAGGCCGCCGGGCTCGCCGAGGATGAGGACGCGTCCGGCGGGATCCGATGGCGCCGGCATCGCGCCACTCTACGGGGGCGGGTGCGAACGTCTCACCCGCGAGCACACGCGCCTGGTCGGCAATGGTCGCCACTGCCTACAGAGGTACGCACCGCAGATACG
Organism: Actinomycetota bacterium; assembly: GCA_030945945.1. Next base: position 298 of record JALYZB010000146.1, read on the forward strand.
GCTTCGCCACGAATGAGTGCAACTGGGTGCTATACCCGGGGCACGGGCGTGTGTCCGGCGCTGTGGGCCTGCCGGTGACCCCCATTTCCCGGTTTGAGGATCGACAGTGAGAGGGGTATGACCCGAGCATGAGCGAGAGCGACCCGCGCATGATCCAGCCAGCGGATGCGCCCCTCGACAACCTCGATCCGCCAACCAGCGAGATCACCTACGACGAGCAGTTCTATCCCGCCCGACCGCGTCGGCTGCGCCCCTCCGCGCGCCGGGTTCTGCGCGACATCATGCGCTCGGGCTTGTCCGGGTCCACGGACGGCGCCAACGAGGCCTACGTCAAGTGGCTGGTCGACCAGTCCATGCTGCGAGACGCCGGCCTGCTCGCGACGCAGCTCTCCGGTCAGGGCTCCATGTGGCAGAACCCCTTCGCTCATCCCGACCCCCGTGCCGCCGTCGAGCGCGCGCAGGTCAGGTTCACCGCATACCCGCTCTCGTTCATCAGCCGTCCCGGCGACAGCTTCCTCGCCGGGTTGGCCAACCCCGAGCTGTGGAAGGCATTCCGCCGCGTGGGGATTGATGCCGTGCATACCGGACCGGTCAAACTGGCCGGAGGGATCAAGGGCTGGAACCTCACCGGCTCGGTCGACGGCCACTTCGACCGAATCAGCATGCAGGTCGATCCCGCGTTCGGGTCCGAGGATCAGTTCCGGTCGCTGTGCGAGGTCGCCGGCGAGCACAACGGGACCGTGATCGACGACATCGTCCCCGGGCATACGGGCAAGGGCGCGGACTTTCGCCTGGCCGAGATGGGCTTTTCGGACTACCCCGGCATCTACCACATGGTGTCGATCGCGCCCGAGGACTGGGGCCTGCTGCCGGAGGTCGGCGATGGGCGGGACTCGGCCAACCTCGACGCGGAATGCGAGACCAGGCTGGCGGCCGCCGGGTACATCATCGGTCGCCTGCAGCGGGTCATCTTCTACGAGGCCGGCGTCAAGGAGACCAACTGGAGCGCGACGGACGTGATCCGCGGGGTCGATGGGATCGACCGCCGCTGGGTCTACCTGCACTACTTCAAGGACGGCCAGCCCTCGATCAACTGGCTCGATCCGTCGTTCGCGGGCATGCGGCTGGTCATCGGCGATGCCCTGCACTCGCTCGCGGACCTCGGCTCCGGCGCGCTGCGCCTGGACGCCAACGGCTTTCTCGGCGTCGAGAAGAGCGCTGAGGACCTCCCCGCCTGGTCGGAGGGCCATCCGCTGTCGGAGGCCGCCAACCAGTTGATCTCCAGCATGGTCCGCAAGATGGGCGGCTTCTCCTTCCAGGAGCTCAACCTGACGATTGACGACATCAAGTCGATGTCGGAGTCCGGCGCCGATCTCTCCTATGACTTCGTCAACCGGCCCGCGTACCATCATGCGCTGGCCACCGGCGACACCGAGTTCCTGCGCCTGACCATGAACGTGTCGCTGGAGATCGGGGTCGACGCGGCCTCGCTCGTGCACGCCCTGCAGAACCACGACGAGCTCACCCACGAGCTCGTGCACTTCGCCACCCGCCATCGCGACGACATGTACACCTACGGTGGCGAGGAGATCTCCGGGGCCGATCTCGCGGTCCGGATCCGCGGGGATCTGATCGAGGCGCTGACCGGGCCCGACACGCCCTACAACAAACCCTTCACCACCAACGGGATCGCCTGCACCACGGCGTCGGCGATCAGCGCGATCCTCGGGATCCGCGATCCCGACGCGATGGGGGAACACGACGCCGAGCGGGTGAAGCGCATCCACCTGCTGTTGGCGATGTACAACGCGCTGCAGCCCGGGGTGTTTGCCCTCTCGGGCTGGGACCTCACCGGGATGCTGACGATCGATGCGGCTCGCGTCGCCGATCTCATCGCCGAGGGCGACACGCGCTGGCTGAACCGCGGAGCGCACGATCTTCTCGGCCTGAACCCGACCGCTGCCCACTCGGAGGGGGGACTTCCCCGCGCCCGCAGCCTGTACGGCACCCTCGCCGACCAGCTGCGCAACCGGCGCTCGTTCGCGGGTCAGCTGCGGCGCATCATCGACATCCGCCGTCGCTACGGGATCGCCACCGCCGCACAGATTGACATCCCCGGCGTCTCGAACAAGGCAATGCTCGTGATGGTCCACCAGCTGGACTCCGGCGAGCACCAGGTCACCGTGCTCAACTTCAGCTCAGAGCTGATCGTCGGCACCATCCGCTCGGAGCACCTGACCCCGGAAGCCGAGGTGATCGACATGTTCACCGACGATCGCCTCGGGCGGGTCGACGATCTCAACAGTTTCAGCGTGGCTCTGGAGCCTTACCAGGGACTCGCGCTGCTGCTCATGCCTCCGCCGCCGGCCCCCGAGGTTGAGCCCCGGCACCTGTCGGCGAGCTGAACCGAACGTCCCTGTGCCGCCGGACTCCCTGACCCGCACGCGGGGAGCGGTCGGGCTGCGGCTGTTCATCCTCGGGATCCTGGACGCCGCCTGGTGGTCGCAGATCGCCTTGGTCAAGCACGACCTTCACCTCGGCGCAGCCGGTCTCAGCGTCGCGCTGGCGGGCGCCCCGGTCGGGCTGCTGAGCGCGGTGCGGATCGTCCCGCCGCTTGTCGCGCGCAGCTCGAGCGCCACCGTGCTGCGCTGGGCCGCGCGGCTCGCCGCCGTCTCGGTGGTGCTGATCGGACTGGCCCACGGGGTGCTCGCGCTCGCCCTCGCGCTCGTCGCCTTCGGGCTCTGCAACGGCATGATCGACATTACGGTCAACGTCCAGGCCGTCGCCCTCGAGCGTCTCCACGGTCGGGCGATCATGTCCCGGCTGCACGCCATGTGGAGCCTCGGCACACTGCTCGGCGGCCTGGCCGGTGCCGCGGCGATCGCGCTGGGCGCCCGTCCTTTGGGATTCCTGGTCGCGGCCGCGGTGGCGATCGCCGGGCTCGGCACCGTCCTGTCCGGCGCGCTGCTCGGTCTCGTCG
>JALYZB010000154.1 GCA_030945945.1 Actinomycetota bacterium
GCAATCACCACGGCCGCCGCGATGTCGATCACGAGCGGGTCCCCAGCGTTCACAGCGGCAGCCTCCGGAAGATTGCGCGCGGCAGGTGGCGCAGGATGACGAACAGCCAACGCAACTGGCCGGGCACCCAGATGGTGTGGGCGCGGGTGCCGAGCGCGCCGACGGTCGCCTCGGCGACGGCCTGCGCAGTGGTGGAGAACGGTGCCGGCTTCAGGCCCGCGGTCATCCGGGTGGTGACAAACCCCGGGCGCACGGTGAGCACGTGCACGCCGCTGCCCGCAGTCGCGTCGGCCAGGCCTTGGGCCAGCGAATCCAGGCCGGCCTTGGCGGCGCCGTAGATCGCGTTGCTGGCCCGCGGGCGCTCGGCGGCGACGCTGGAGAGGACAACCAAGGTACCCCGGCCCTGGGCGGTGAGCCGGCGGAGCGCGTGCAGCAGCAGCGAGCCGGCCCCGACGACATTGACCCGCAGCACCTCCAGCGACTCCGATAGGTCACCGTCGACACCGTCCTGCCCGCCGAGCACGCCGAGCGCGAGCACGACGAGATCGATTCCGCCCGGTCGGCCAAACGCGGCGTCCAGCGCGGGCCCGTGCGCGTCGAGATCATCGGCGTCGGCGACCTCGATCTCGGCCGGCCCGACTCCGGCGCTGCGCAGGTTCGCGGCAGCTGCCTCCAGCCGGGCGTGATCGCGTCCGATCAGGATCGGGATGACCGGGCCGTCGGCGGCGAGGCGTCGCACGATCGCCAGCCCGATCTCCGAGCTGCCTCCAAGCACGAGCACGCGGCGACCAACGCCGGCGCTCATCGTGCGTCTCCGAGCAGCCCGGTGCGCTGCGACAGGTCAGAGCGCCATAGGCGATCGGGATCGGCGCGGTCGCGGATCGCGCGCCACTCGTCCAGCCGGGGGTACATGGCGGCGAGCAGGTCCGGGGCCAGGCGGCTGTCCTTGCTGAGGTAGACGCGTCCGCCGTGCGCGGCCACGAGCTCATCAAAGCCGCGGAGCAGCGGCTCCAGGCCGGGCGCGGCGCGTGGCAGGTCCATGGCCAGCGTCCAGCCCTGCATCGGGAACGACAGCGGCGCGTCGTTCCCGGGTCCGAAGTCCTTGAGCACCGCGAGATAACACGGGACCGTCGAGGCGCGCAGGCGCGTCAGCACCTGCTCGAGCGCCGTCTCCTCGCCCCGGGGCAGCACCAGCTGGTACTGGACGAACCCGGCCTCGCCGTACAGCCGGGGCCAGGCGTTGAGCACGTCGAGCGGGAACATGTGCTGACCGAACGGCTCGATGTGGCCGGTCGCGTGCTTGGGGGCCAGGTGGAAGCGCAGCTCGTTGTGGGCGCGCACGACGCTCGTGCGCAGCAGGCTCGACGGCCAACGCGGACGCAGGGTCAACCGCGCGTCGACCGTGACCCCGGACGCCGCGTCGGTCAACGACCAATCGCTGAGGTGCGCGGCGCGGGTGACCACACCGCGGACCGGCCGGCGGCCGAGCAGGTCAAGCCAGGCGACGCGATGCGGACCGCCGGGCTGCTGCAGCGCGGCGAGAGACTCGTCCAACGACGACACCCGATCGATGTCGACGGCCAGCGATGGGCTGGTCAGCGGGCGCAGCGTGACCTGGGCCCACAGGATCACGCCGGTCAGGCCCAGCCCGCCGACCGTGGCCCACAGCAGGTCCTCGTCCTGCTCGGGCGTGAGCTCGAGCACCTCGCCGGCGGCGGTGAGCAGCCCGATCGTACGCACGTGGGATCCAAAGCTCCCGACCGCGCCGTGGTTCTTGCCGTGCACGTCGGAGGCGATCGCGCCGCCCAGGGTGACGTGCTGAGTTCCGGGCACGGTGGGCAGGGTCCATCCCGCGGGGGCGGCCCGAGCCAGCAGCTCGCCGAGGGTGGCACCGGCCTGCGCGGTGACGGTGCCGCGCTCGGCGTCGAGCTCGAAGGCCCGCAGGGCGGTCGTGTCGATCACCAGCCCGCCCGCGCACTGGGCGGCGTCACCGTAGCTTCGGCCCATCCCGCGGGCAATCGCGCCGCCCGACAACGGACCCGCCAGCCACGGATCGCTGCCGGCCAGCAAGCGGTGCAGGATGGCCGCGCTCTCGGGCCGCGCAAGGGTTACAGCCGCGCGGGGGCCCCCGCCCCAGCCGCTGAGCGCCGCGGGAACGACGTCGAGCCCGGCGGGGGCGCTGACCGCAGGCTTGCTGACCGTCTCAGCTAGTGGCATGGACGCTGAGCGCGAAGAGGACGAGCCAGATCGCCCCGCCGACGAGCAGCACGCGATCGGTGAGCAGGGTCTCTTCGGGCGCCTCACCCCCACCACGGCGGATGAGCGCGCCGTAGCGGATCAGGCAGGCCGAGAACGGGATCACGGTGAGCAGCCGCCACGGGATGCCGTCAACGTCCCCGAAGGCCCACACCGCGTAGGCGAACAGGGCGACCCCACCGCTGCCGGCCAGCAGCAGGCGCAGGCCGCCCTCGGTGTAGTGACGCATGACCCGCCGGCCCCGGCTGGCCGGCGCGGACGTGGCCCCGGAGGTCCGCATCAGCTCGGCATGGCGCTTGCCAGCGGCGACGAAGAACGCCGCCGCGGTCACCACGAGCACGAACCAGCGCGACAGGGTGACGGGCGCGGCCGCCCCGCCGGCCAGCGCGCGCAGAACAAAGCCTCCGGCCACAACGACGATGTCGATCACCGCGACGTGGCGCCACAGGACCGTGTAGCTGATCGTCAGGGCGACATAGCCGACGCCGACCAGGCCGAGCAGCGGTGCGATCGCAAAGCAGAGAGCGAGGCCCGCGACCAGCCAGCTGACCCCGAGCACGAGCGCCAGATGGCGCGGCAGCTCGCCAGCCGCGACCGGCCGGAAGCGCTTACGGGGATGGCGCCGGTCCTCGGCGACGTCGCGGACATCGTTGAGCGCATAGATACCCGCCGAGAGCAGGCAGAAGGCGACGAAGGCCAGACCGACCCGGAGCGGCACGCCCTCCCGGCCGAGGGCACCGGCGGCGCCGGCAGCTGCGATCACCAGCGCGTTCTTGATCCACTGGCGCGGGCGGCCGGTGACGAGGATCGCGCGCAGCCGGCCGCGAGGGCGGCGCGCCTGGCTGCTTACCCCGTCGGCCGGCCCCGAGCTGTCGGTACCGTGTGCGGGAACCACCACGGGGGCCGCGCGGTCGGGCGCGGGCCACGCCGCTGTGGATCCTCGCCGCGAAGACGTCATCAGATCGAACCTATGCGCGCTGTCTCAACCGAACATTTGAGCTTCATGAGGGAGCTCTCAGACGGCCTTAAGCCAAAGATCTGCATGCGATTGGCACGATCGTAGGCGATGCTGGCTCCCACCAGACAAGCTCCCATGCGCCCGCGGCGACCGATCCTCCCCCCCTCGGGGCCGCTGGATCCCGAGCCGAGCACCGCCCACCGGGTGCGTCGGGTGCTGCTGATCACCGCGCTGGTCCTCGCCCTGCCCTCATTGGTCTCCTACGCGAGCATGCTCACGCAGGCCTCGAACTCGAGCCTGTCGATCCGCACCGTGGAGTGGCTGCGCGACAACGGCGCTCGCGGGATCGTCAATAAGGTCGAGAACTTCTGGTACACGACCTTCCAGGCGCCGTCGACCGGCGGACCGGCGCTGCACGCCCTCCCCCACCAGGCCGGCGTCGGCGGCGGCTCCGCGAGCTCCAGACACGTCCCCGTCCACTACTACACGCCGCCCAACATCGCCCCGGTCATCCATCCCGCGCTCGCCGGAGAGGGCGCCTGGCACGCGACCTACGCCACCGGCGGCGGCCGCCCGCCGGTGCTCGTCACCCAGTACCGACCCGAGGCGCTCTACCCCCAGAACGTCGCCGGCGTGGCCTGGATCGACCACACCCGAACCTCGACATGGCTGTACCCGGGTCGCCTGGAACCGGCGATCACGCTGCCCTCGCGCGGGCCCGAGGAGCTCCCGCCGGAGCTGCGCGGCAAGCTCGTGGCGGCGTTCAACAGCGGCTTCAAGCTGGTTGACTCGGGCGGCGGCTTTGCCACCGGGGGCCATACCTACGCGCCGCTGACGAACGGGGTGGCCACGATCGTGCGTTATCGCGACGGGCACCTCGACATCCAGGCGTGGTCTTCGGGGTCCACGGCACCCGGCAATGTGCTCTACGCCCGTCAGAACCTGCCGCTGATCCTGATCAACGGTCAACTCAATCCCAACCTGTCCGACGGTCCCGTGTGGGGGGCGACGCTCGGCAACGCGGTCCGCGTGTGGCGTTCCGGGGTGGGGATCGACCGCCACGGCAACCTCGTCTACGCCGCGGCCAACTACATGACGGTCGGCTCGCTGGCCACCGTCCTGCAGCGGGCCGGGGCGGTGCGGGCCATGGAGCTCGACATCAACACCTACTGGACGAGCTTTATCTCCTATCGTCACCCGGGTGCGATCGGCGCCGCCAACCTGCTGGCGAGCATGGACCGCTCAAACCAGCGCTACCTCACCCACGAGGATCGCGACTTCTTCGGCGTCTACGTGCGCTGAGCCGCACCGGCCGCGACCGATGCCGGCGCGCCCGTTCACTGCGCTGATCATCGTGCTGATCGCGCTCATCACCGGCGGCTGCACGAACGCGGCGTCGGCTCCCCTGACCGCCCGGAGCACAAGCACAAGCGCGGGCACAAGCACGAGCGGGGGCACCAGCCGGACCGGGACGGTCTCGCCCCACGTGATTATCCACATGGTCACCTTCATCGACGCCAGCCGGAGCCTGAAGTACCCGCACCACCATGTGGTCCCGCGGTCGCTGGTCACCGTCATCCGCTATCCCGCGGCGGTCGCCGGACCGCTGCCGCTGATCGTCTTCGGCCATGGCTTCGCGGTCACCCCGGCCGACTACTACCGTCTGCTGACCGCCTGGGCGCAGGCCGGATACGTCGTCGCCGCGCCGGTGTTCCCGCTGGAGAACGCGCACGCCCCCGGCGGCCCCGACGAGGCCGACCTCGTCAACCAGCCCGCGGACATGAGCTTCGTGATCACCGGGATGCTCGCACTCGCCGCCCAGCGGCGCAGCTTTTTGGCCGGGCGGATCAGTCCGGGGCGGATCGGGATCAGCGGCCAATCCGACGGCGGCGAGACCGCGCTGGCGATGGCCTACGACCGTTCTTACCGTGACCCGCGCGTGCGCGCCGCAGCGATCCTCTCCGGCGCCCAGCTGCCCAGCTCCCAGGCCGGGTCCTTCCCGCGCCCGAGCCCGCCATTGCTGGCCACCCAGGGCACTGCCGATATGACCAACCGCCCCCACTTCACCTATGACTTCTTCCGCGCCGCCACCCGTCCCAAGTACCTGCTGCGCCTGCTCGGGGCCGGTCACCTGGCCCCCTATACCACCCAGCAGCCTCAGCTGTCGATCATCGAGCGCGTGACGACTGGCTTCTTTGACCGCTACCTCAAGGGCGAGCGGGCGGGCGAGACCGCGATGGCCAAGACCGGCAACGTGCGCGGCCTGGCCGCCCTGACTGCTGTCCCCTGACGCAGCGCCCGGATCAGTGCAGAACGCCGGTGGCCTGCACGGTGAATCCCGCCGCGGCCGGCGCGGCGGAGATCGCGGTGACCGCGAGCCGGGGATCTGAGAAGACGCGGATCGCGGCCAGGCCGCCGAACGGGACCTGCGGCGTGACCACGAGCCCGCCGTCCTGCTCGCGGAGCGTCGCGTCCACCGAGGCGGTGAGGCCGAACAGGGTCGCGGTGCCGCGCAGCGTCAGCGTGCCCTGCGTGGAGGCCACCGGAGTGACGGAGTTGAGCACCGGTAGTGCGGTCCGCAGATCAGCCTGGGTGACCAGCGCCGACCCCGACAGGGTCGAGCCGGATTTCGACAGTGTCGCGTCGCGCAGGGTGAGTAGACCGGTGTCGAGCTGGGCCACCGATGCCGACAGGACACCCACGCTCGAGGATTCGTCGAGCAAGCGGGCCAGGCGGCCGGAACTGGAGCGGAAGCGGCCAAGCCGGACCGTCACCCGGTCGGCGTGATGCCAGAGCAGCTTCAGCGCCGGGAACGCGTCGACCGACACCGCCAGGACCTGCCCCGACCGCGCGAGCCGGTCGCGCAGCTGCCGGGCGGCGATCCCGGGCAGCACGACCTGCGCCACGGCGAGCACGGCGAGCACCAGCGCGGCGGCGGCGAGCACCGCGGTTAGGCGGCGCCTGCGCTGCGCCACTAGTGGGCGCGTCCGGAAGCCGCACGACCTGCGGACCGGTCCACGACTAGGCCAGCAGCGCGCGGGCGGCGAGCACGGCCTGGTCCATGAGCGCCCGCACGTCGAGGTCGGGCTCGCTGATGCGGCGAATCATGACCCCGTCCGCGAGCACGAGCAGGAAGCTGGCCACCTCGTCGGGGCCGGCGCGCAACTGAAAGACGCCGGCGTCACGCCCGGTCCGCAGCGCCTGCGCAAGTTCCAGGCGCAGCGTGCGCGAGAGTTCGGACAGCTCACTCGCGATCCCCTGATTGCGTTGGGCGAGCGTCAGCAGCTCGTAAAACATCACCACCTGGCTCGGACCCGCGCCGAGCAGATCCTCAAAGCTGCGCACGAGCCCGTCGATCAGCTCGTCGGCTCCCCGGGCACTGGCCACCGCGTCGCGCAGCAGAGCGCCGCGGACCTCAGTCTCGCGCCGCACGGCCTCGACCAGCAGCCGTTCCTTGGTGCCGAAGTAGTAGTGCAGCAGCCCGCGCGAGACGCCCGCGGCGCGGGCGACGACATCAAAGGTCGAGCCGGAGATCCCGCGCTCGGCGACGCTGGTCCGCATCGCCTCGACGATCCGCGTGGCCTTCTCGCCCGGGAGCTGGCGCCCTGTAGACCCCTGGGTGACCGCGGCGGCCTCCATGGGGGGTCAGTCTAGTGCCGCGAGTCAGGTGTTGGCCGTCGCCGAGACGGCAGCACCGACACCGGCCGGCGCCGGGTCGGCGCACAACCACCGAGGGCGCCCCCCTGCGGGACGCCCTCGGAGCACAACCGATGTGAGGCGGTGCTAGGCGGCGGTGACGGGCGTCGCCGGCGGCGGCGCCGGCGTGCTCGCCGGAGGCGTGTACTGGAACTCCTCCTCGGCGCCGAACAGCGTGTCGAGCACCTTCCCGCGCAACTTCTCCGAGCCGCCCAGGGCGGCCGCCGCGCCGACGAGCGCGATCAGCAGCGTGCGACCCACGCGTCGCCTCTTGCGAGTCCGGTGCTTGGGGGCGTCATTCAGGCTCAGCGTCACGTCTCGCACCGCCTGGGCGGCCTGCTGCAGATCCTTCTGCAGCTTCTTGTCCTCCAGCAGTGCGCGATGCGGCGCCTTGCCGTTGGCGAGACGCTCGTAGGCGCTCTTGCCCGAGTCCAATGCTGCGCGGACGCTGTCGCGCAGGTCAGAGTCCTCGATCAGACGCTGGATGTACGGATTGTTCCTGGTGATGTTGGCCACGTCGGCGGCAGTGAACGGAACCGCCGCCTTGGCCTTTTTGCGCAACGATGGCATTGGTCTCCCTCGACGCTTGGCGGTGAACCCGTGAGGATACGCGAAACCCAGGGTCCGGCCCGCCGGCTGCGGCGCTCGCGCCGGGCGCGCAGGCAATCCTGCCGGGCTGAACGGATCTCAGCTCACCTGTTCTACGTTCTGGAGGGCGTAGACCCCACCCTCGACAGCCATCTCGACCGGGCCACCGAACGCCTCGGCGGCCTCCCGCTGGGCCCAGTCGAGGTCCATCTCGTCGGAGTAATGGGTGAGCACGAGCCGCCGGGCGGAGGCCTCACGTCCGTGCTCCCCGGCCTCGCGCGGAGTGAGATGGCCGCGCACCCCGGTTCGCTCGGGACGCGGCAGCGTGGCCTCGATCATCAGCACGTCCGTGTCCTGGGCGAAGCGCACGAGCTCGGCGTTGGGGCTGCAGTCCGCGCCGTAGGTGAAGCGCGAGCCGTGGCAGCTCATCTGGACCGCGTGGGTCAGCGTGTAGTGCGGGACCTCGCAGAAGCGCACCCCGAACGGTCCGAGGGTCAGCTCGTCCTGCGCTCCGTACTCATGCATCGCGAAGGCGCCGTCGACGAGGTCCTCCCGGCCCCAGCAGCTGACGATCCGCCGGAACATCTCCGGGCCGCCGTGGGGGACGTAGAGATCGGGCCGGGCCGGGCTGTCGGTGCCGGGCCAGCCGCCCACCGGGGCCGGCTGCTGCCGCGGTGCGTAGGAGAGCGCGTAGCTATATGGGATCAGGTCCAGGAAATGGTCGGCGTGCAGATGGCTGATCAGCACGGCGTCGACGTCGACGTAGTCACAGATCCGGCGCAGCTTGGAGAAGACGCCGTTGCCGCAGTCCAGCAGCAGCCGGAAACCATCCTCCTCGACGAGATACCCGCTGCACGCACCGGCGGCGTCCTGCCACGACGGTGACTTGCCCAGCACGCTGACCTGCAACTGGCTCTCCTCGCGTCCGGGGCCGGGAAACGGCCCTGCGTCTGACACTCTAACCCGGTGACCGCGACGCTCCCGCCCGTTGCCGCGCCCCTCGCCGCGGTGTCGCACCACTTCGGGACCACGCTGCTGGTCCTCGGACTTGCGTTGGTCGCCGGAGCGATGGTGTCGGGGCTGGCCCGGCGCAGTTTCGTCTCGCTGACCGCCCTGTTCGTGATCGCCGGCTTCGCGCTCGGGCACGGCGGCTTCGGCGTGCTGGGGCTCAACGCCCGCGGCGGGTTTGTCACCGACCTGGCCACCGTCGCGCTGATCGTGATCCTGTTCCGTGACGGTCTTGAGGTCGAGGGCGAGATGCTGCAGAGCCATTGGCGGCTGCCGCTGCGCAAGCTCATCCTGGCAATGCCGCTCACCGCGGTGATCATCGCCGCCGTCGGACACTGGCTGGCCGGGCTGACCTGGACCGAGGGGCTGCTGCTCGGCGCGCTGCTGTCCCCGACTGACCCGGTGCTGTCCTCCAGCGTGGTCACCAACCCCCGGGTGCCACGACTGGTGCGCCACTCGCTCAACCTCGAGTCCGGGCTCAACGACGGCCTCGCGCTGCCAGCCGTGCTCGTGTTCGCGGCCGCGCTCGGCGCCGGCCATGTCGTCTGGTGGCAGTTCGCTCTGGAGAACATCGGCTTCGGCCTTGCCGTCGGGCTGGTCGTCGGGCTGATCGCGGCCCGTCTGGTCCCCGGCCGCTCCGGTCTCGCCGTGGGCATCCCGCCCCACCAGCGCGCGCTGTTCGGACTCGGCGCGGCGTGTGCCGCCTACGGGGCGGCCGGGCTGGCGCCGCACGGCAACGGTCTCATCGCCGTCTTCGTGACCGCGATCACCCTGGGCATCCGGCGCCCGGAACTCCGCGTCTACTTCGAGCGCCAGGGCGCCGTACTGGTCGAGCTGGTCAAGCTCGGCATCTTCGTCGTTTTCGGTTCGCTGCTCACCCTGCAGGGCCTGGTCAGCCCGGGCTGGGGGGCGGTGGCGGTCCTCATCACGACCCTGCTGATTGCGCGGCCGGTGGCGGTGTTCGCCGCGCTGGCCGGCACCGGCACCGACACCGCGACGCGTGCGTTCATGTCCTGGTTTGGCCCCAAGGGCGTGGCGACGATGACCTTCTCATTGCTCGTGCTCGGAGACGGCCTGGCCCATGGCGAGACGCTCTTTCACCTCACCGCGCTGACCGTGTTCTGCTCGATCCTCGTGCACGGGGCGACCGATCACGCGGGGGTCGAGTGGCTGGCCGCCCGAACGCAGCGGGCCGCAGATGCGGATGAGACGCCCGAGACGGGGGCCAGCGTCCTGGTTCAGTGACCGTCACGGTCGCCGCCCCGACGCCGAGATGAATCGGTGAGCCAGCCCATCAGGAGCGCGAACAGCACGAAGACGATGAATCCGCCGAGCAACGGCCAGTACATGCGCGTAAACATATAGAACGGTCTGGCGTCCCGGGCTGCGCCGGTGCAGCAGCGACCGATCAGGCGTGCAGCGCGACCTGCTCGCTGGGCGTCGGGAACGCCCAGGCGACCTGCAGGCGCCGCTCCTGACGGAACACGAACCGCATCTGGCTGGGCGGCCGCAAACCGTCGGGGTGCGCGGGGCGGAAGGTGGGGCAGGCCTCGTCAGCCGCGATCGCGCAGAGCTGGTGCTGATGAAAAAAGCAGTTATCGCAGCTCGCCTTGGCGGCTGTCACGCGACCGTTGGCCATCGATGACCGTACTCCTGAGTGAGGATGTTCGGACTTGCCCTGCGGTGAGGATCAAAGCGGACCGGATGCCGGCGCGCAATCGCCATTCCCGGAAAACGCAGGAACTTCCGGATCCCGGATTAGCGCCAAAATGCGGGGACTTCGTGTCTGCCCTCCGGCCGGCCCCGCAATTTCCGTAGCTTTCATGAGATGAGCAGCCCCGACCTTGATGCCCTCGTCTCTCCGGAGCAATGGGAGCAGGCCGCGCAGGCGGCGCTTGGCCCGGCCGCCCACGCCTACGTCGCCGGCGGCGCGACCGACGAGATCACGCTCGAAGACAACCGCGCGGCGTGGAGCCGGATCGCCGTGCGCCCGCGTGCGCTGGTCGGCGTCGGCCAGCGCGACGCGAGTATCGACCTGCTCGGCCGCCGTCGGCCCCATCCGGTGCTGATCGCGCCCACCGCCTACCAGAGGCTGGCGCATCCCGAGGGCGAGTGCGACACCGCGCGCGCCGCCGCAGCCACCGACACGATCATGTGCCTCTCGACCTTCGCCACCGCGTCTCCCGAGGATGTGGCCGCCGCCGCACCCGCCGCACCCCGCTGGTTTCAGCTCTACGTGTTCTCTGACCGCGGGGTCAGCCGCGAGCTGATGGCCCGTGCCGCCGACAGCGGGTTCGAGGCCCTGGTGGTCACCGTCGATCTCACTCTGTTCGGGGTTCGTGAGCGTGAGCTGCGTCACGGGGAGGCCCATCCACCGCCCGCCGAGGTCGCCAGCGCGGCCGCGGCCGGCGTCTCGGGTGCCGCCACCCCGGCCTCCATGCAGGAGCTCGTCGACCCCGACCTGCGCTGGTCAGACATCGAGCGCTTCGCCGCCGAGAGCCCGCTGCCGGTGCTCGTCAAGGGCATCCTGCGACCCGAGGATGCCCGTCGGGCCGTCGAGCACGGGGCCTCGGGGCTGATCGTCTCCAACCACGGCGGCCGCCAGCTCGACACGGTGCTGGCCGGTGCCGACGCGCTGCCGGCGATCGCCGACGAGGTCGGCGATGAGATCGACGTGCTCGTCGACGGCGGTATCCGTCGCGGCACCGACATCGTCAAGGCGCTGGCCCTCGGCGCCCGAGCGGTGTGCGTCGGCCGGCCGATCGTCTACGGCCTGGCGGTGGCCGGCGCCGCTGGCGTGCGGCGCGTGATCGAGACCCTGCTGGGCGAGTTTGACAATGCGCTCGGACTGTCCGGCTGCCCGGTCGCCGCCGAGTTGGATCGCAGCTTCGTGACCCGGGCGCCGTGGGCGACCCGGTGACGGCCCTGGTCACCGGCGTTACAGGTTATGTCGGTTCCGTGCTCGCCCCGGCACTCCTGCGGGCCGGCCACGACGTCCGCGGGCTGAGCCGCGATCCGCAGCGGGCGACGGTCGACTTCCCGGTGCTGCAGGGCGACGTCATCACCGGCACCGGGCTGCAGGCCGCGTTGGACGGCGTCGAGGTCGCGTACTACCTGATCCACTCCATGGAGCCATCAGCCGATGGCCCCTTCCGGCGCCGCGAGCGCGCCGGAGCCGAGCGTTTCGCGAGTGTCGCCGCGGCGGCGGGGGTTCAGCGGATCGTCTACCTCGGTGGCCTGATTCCCACCGGTGGCGCGGCCTCTGAGCATCTCGCCAGCCGGCTGGCTGTCGAGGAGATCCTGCTCGAAGGCGTGCCCGACTCGGTCGCGCTGCGCGCCTCGATCGTGATCGGCGGCCGGTCGCGCTCGTTTCGCTTCCTCGTGCGCCTGGTCGAGCGATTGCCGGTGATGGCGTTTCCGGGCTGGGCCGGCAACCGCACCCAGCCGATCGACGAGCGCGACATCATCGCGCTGCTGATCAGCGCGGCAACCAGCCCGGGCGCCGCCGGCCGCTCGCTGGACGCGGTCGGCCCCGACACCGTCTCGTATGGCGAACTGATCACCCGGATCCGCGACAGCATGCTCGTGGACCGGCCGACGCTCGGGTTGGGCCGGCTCACCGCCACCCCGATCGCCAGCCGCCTGGCCTCGCTCATCGCCGGCGAGCAGCACGAGTTGATCGGCCCCCTGATGGAGAGCCTGGAGAGCGACCTGCTGCCCCGTGACGAAGACGCGGCACCGCTGCTCGGCGTGCGCCTGCACCGGCTCGATGCTGCGATCGAGCACGCGCTGGGCGTGTGGGAACGCGAAGAGCCACTGAGGGCGCGCTGAGGCCCGCCAACCGGCTAGCCTGCCGCCAGCCCATGAGCGACGTCAAAGCCGAGATCGAGATCGCCGCGCCGATCGACACCGTGTGGGAGACGATCATGGACCCGGCTCGGCTCAAGGATTGGGTGACAATCCACAAATCGCTTAAGCACGCCTCGCCCACCCCACTGCGGTCCGGTGCGACGATGGAACAGTCAATGGCGGTACGCGGCGTCAGCTTCACCGTGCACTGGACGCTGGCCAGTGTCCACGCGCCTCGACGGGCGGAGTGGAGGGGCACCGGGCCGGCCCGCTCGGAGGCTCGCATCAGCTACGCGCTGTCCGAGGCCGACGGGCGGACGCGGTTTGTCTACAGCAACGAGTTTCACCCACCGGGTGGGCGCCTGGGCAAGGTCGCCGGGCGGTTCATCGTCGGCGCCACGTCCGAGCGCGAGGCCAAGAACTCACTGGTGCGCCTCAAGCGCCTGCTGGAAAAGTAACTTTCCGCGAGCCGTTTCTCAGCCGGCCAACTGTCGGGTGTATCGTCATGGTGGATTAATCCTTTCCACCTTCCAGTCGGAGGTTCCGTGACGGAATTCGTTGACACAACAGTTCGAGAAATCGACAGCCGTCTGACCGAGCTGCGCCAGGAGGTCGGCAAGCTCGAGGCCGCCCGCGCCGCGCTCACCGGCGGGCGCCGCGGTCCCGGACGGCCGCCCGGATCTGGTT
>JALYZB010000173.1 GCA_030945945.1 Actinomycetota bacterium
TCGCGACGCTGCGTGCCACCCGGGCGGGCTCCAGCGGATCGTTCCAGGTCGGCTTGCCGGTCTTGACGTTGCAGAAGCCGCATCGCCGCGTGCAGGTGTCCCCGAGGATCATGAACGTGGCCGTGCCGCGCTGCCAGCACTCGCCGATGTTCGGGCACGCCGCCTCCTGGCAGACGGTGTGCAGACTCTCTGACTCGATCATCTCCTGCAGCTCGCGGTAGCGCGGGCCACCGGGCGCCGGCACCTTGAACCACGGCGGCTTGCGGCTCCTGTGCGGCAGCACGTGGGGGCCGAGCACGGTGAGCACGTCGGCGATCCCGCCGGGATTGGCACGCGATCGGGTCTGATGAGTGCGTTCGGACACTGGGTTAAGGGTACTGCGCGCGCGGGTTGGGCCCGCAGGGTGTGTCGTCGCGTCGTGTTGTTGCCCTTTCGGGGGGTGTGGTCGACAAGACTTCTCACGGTCAGCACGTAGCCGACACACGCCGCCGCCGGGGGGTGGTTGGCGCCCCGCCGGCCCCTCTGAACGAAACGGTGGTCGGGACAGCAGCCGGGGCGGGGTGAGTGAGTAGACGCCGCGGTGGCTGCGAAAGAGACGTCCAACGGTCGCTACATGGCCGCCGCGCTCGCCTGCGGCCCGGGCGCGGTCCTGTCGTACCGCTCGGCCGCTCTCCTGCTCCAGCTGCGGGCCACCGATCGCCACCGGATCGAGGTGCCGACCCCCGGAAAGGCACGCCGCAGCCACGGCGGCGTGCAGGTCCACCGCTCCCGCACCCCGGACCCCGCACGCGACGTCAGCGCGATCAGGGGTATCCCGTGACGCACCCGTCGAGCGAGCGCTCGATCGGGCTGAGATCGCCTGGCGGCTCGACTTCGGCACGCTGGAGGAGCAGCTGCGTCGCAACCACGGGAGGCCGCCTGTCAGTTCCGCAGGTCAACGTGTTCCTCGTGCTGCCCGACGGCGGCTGGGCGATCCGCCCCGACTTCCTGTGGCGGGCGCACGCCTGATCGTCGAGACCGACGGCCCGCACGCCTCGCACCGACCGGGCCTTTGCGGGGGGATCGATTCAGGGATCAGCAGCCGATGCTGGCCGGCTGGCGGGTGGTGCGGATCACCTGGCGGCAGCTGACCGAGGAGCCGGCGCGCATACGCGCCCGCTTGGCGGATCTGCTGTCGAGGACGGCTACGCCGGAGTGAGCGTTGAGCCGAGCTCAGCCTCGAGCCGGGCCGGGGAGATGATCCGCTGGCGACGCCCGAGCGCCTGCGCGACCCGGTAGGCCACGCGCTTGCGAAAGCACCGTATCTGCCCCTCGCCGCGGCCGGTCTCCTTGATCAGCGAGGTCATGGCCACGCCGTCCAGGCCGCAGGCCACGATGAACATGAACGGCTGCAGGTCGTTCTCGACGTTGACCGCGAAGCCGTGGGTCGTCACGCCCCGCGCGACGTGCACCCCGATCGAGGCGATCTTGCGGTCCTGCACCCAGACGCCGGTGTAATCAGGGCCGTCCTCGGGACGGGCCCGCGCAGCCACGTCCTCATCGGCGAGCGCAGCCACCAGCCCCTGCTCGAGGGTCCGCACATAGCCGAGGACGTCCTCGACACCGATGATCGGGTACCCGACCAGCTGTCCGGGGCCGTGGTAGGTGACCTTGCCGCCGCGATTGGTCTCGACGATGTCGATCCCCTGCGCCCGGTACCAGTCCTCGCCCATCGGCAGCTCGCCGGGGGCCGAGCGCCGGCCGCGCGTGTACACGGGCCAGTGCTCGAGCAGCAGCATCGTGTCCGGAATCGCCCCGGCCTGCCGGGCGGCCTGCGCGCGCTCCTGCAGGACCAGTCCCTCGCGGTACTCGAGTGTGCCCAGCGAACAGACCCAGAGCTCGGGGACGGATGCCATTCGCTCTGGACTACGCACCCTGCAGCTCGCGCTTGACGGCGGCCAGGAACTGGGCCGACAGGACGCCGTCGAGCGCCCGGTGATCCCAGCTCAGGCCAAGGATCGTCATCGGGCGGATCGCAATCGCGTCGTTGCCGGCGGCGTCGGTGACCACCACTGGGCGCTTGACCACCGCCTCGAGATCGAGGATCCCGACCTGCGGCTGGTTGATGATCGGCGTGGCCATGATCGACCCGTACTGGCCGGGGTTGGTGATCGTGAACGTGCCGCCGCGGACGTCGTCGGCGGTCAGCTCGCGCGAACGGGCGCGGCGGGCGAGCTCGCGGATCCGGGCCGCCAGCCCCTCCTCAGAGAGCTCGTGGGCGTTGTGGACGACGGGCACGATCAGCCCGTCCTCGCCGAGCGACACGGCGATCCCCAGGTTGACCGCGTCGACGCGCGTATAGCGCTCGCCCTCCAGCCAGGCGTTGAGGGCCGGATACTCGCGCAGGGCGACGATCACCGCCCGGGCCACAAAGGCCAGCGCGGTCACCTGCAACCGCGCTCGCTCTGATTCCACCCGGCTCATGTCGACCTCGATCCAGGTCGTGCAGGTCGCCGCGGTGTCCAGCGAGCGCTTCATGTGCTCGCCGATCTGGCGGCGCATCCGCGACAGGCCGTCGCCGTCAGAGGCGACCGCTCCCGGGGAAACCGCAGTACCCGGAGAACCCGGACCACCAGGAGCAGCCGGAGCCGGAGGGTCGGGCCGGTACGGGCTCTCGATGTGCAGCGGCGGGTCGCCCACCTCAGCCGACCCCGAGGCCGACCCCGAGACGTTGCCGTTCCCGTTGACGAGCGCGAGCACGTCCTGCTTGCGCACGCGCCCGTCGCGGCCGGTCCCGGCCACCGAGTCGAGATCGATCTCGTGCTCGGCGGCGATCCGCGATACCACCGGGGAGTAGTAGCGGCCGGCGCCCGACCGGCCCACAGCGGCGGCCCGAGCCGGAGCCGGAGCCGCAGCAGCCGGAGCCGGAGCCGCCGAACTCCCACCCTCGGAACCCGTGTCCAACCGCGCCAGCACCGTCCCCACCTCGACGGTCTCACCGACCGCGACCAGGATCTCGGTCACCGTCCCGCCGGCCGGGGCCGGGACCTCGGTGTCGATCTTGTCGGTCGAGATCTCGCAGATCGTCGCCTCGGCGGTGATCTCGTCCCCGACGGCGACCTTCCACTCGACGATCGTCCCCTCGGCGACCGACACCCCCATCTGGGGCATGGTCACGTCCAGCAGGCCTGCGGCCACAGAGCCGCTAGTAGTCAAGGAGCTCACGGCACGCCTCCCTGACGCGATCGACGCCGGGCAACACGGCCTGTTCCAGCGGGGGCGAGAACGGGATCGGCACGTCGGGCGTGGCGACCCGGACAACGGGACCGTCCAGCGACTCAAAGGCCTGCTCGGCGATCAGCGCCGCGACCTGGGCACCGGCGGCGCAGGTCATGTTCGCCTCGTCGAGGATCACCACCTTCGAGCAGCGGGCCACCGAGTCAAGGATCGCCTGCTCATCCAACGGCACCAGCGACCGCAGGTCGAGCACCTCCACCGACGCCCCCTCGAGGTCGTCCGTCGCCGACAGCGCCACATCCACCATCGCGCCGTAGGCGATCACCACCAGGTCCGAACCGGGCCGCGCGATTCGGGCCGTGAACGGCGTCTCCCACACCCCCTCGGGCACCTCGCCCTTGACCCGGCGGTACAAGTGCTTGTGCTCCATGAAGCACACCGGGTTGGGATCGTGGATCGCGTGGTGCAGCAGACCCTTGGCGTCCGCCGCGGTCGACGGCGCGACCACCTTCAGACCCGGCGAGTGCATGAACAGCGCCTCGGGGTTCTGGGAGTGAAACGGGCCGCCGGAGAAGCCGCCGCCCGACGGCAGCCGCACGACGATCGGCACCGCCAGGCCTTGGCGATAGTGCATCTTGCCGGCCACGTTGACCAGCTGATCAAAGCCGCAGGAGATGAAGTCCGCGAACTGCATCTCGCACACCGGTCGCATCCCGACGACCGCCGCGCCGACCGCGCAGCCGATGATCGCGGACTCCGCCAGCGGCGTGTCCATCACCCGGTCGGCGCCGAACTCCTCGTGAAAGCCGTCGGTGACCTTGAACGCCCCGCCGAACACGCCGATGTCCTCGCCCATCACCAGCACCCGCTCGTCGGCGCGCAGCTCGTCGCGCAGCGCGGAGGAGATCGCCTGCAGGTAGGTCATCGTCGCCATCAGCGATCACCTCC
>JALYZB010000191.1 GCA_030945945.1 Actinomycetota bacterium
TCGAGCAGCCGCAGCGCCCCACCCTCGTGGTGCAGACGGTCGATCAGGTGCTTGATGTACGCCGCCGGGTACTGCTCGCCCATCAGCCCAGATGCCGAGTACTCCAGCTCGCGGCGGTTGATCACCACCGTGGTGTCCATCGGGAACTGATCGTCGTAGCCGGCGTGATCGATGTGCAGATGGGTGTGCAGGACGTAGCCCACATCGGTCATCGTCACACCGTGCTTCTTGAGTTGCGGCTCGATGCCCTGGTTGTCTCGAAGCCAGCCCTTCATCCCGAGATTGCCCATGATCTCGGGATGACTGAAGCCGGTGTCGACCACGATCGGCGTCTCGCCGCCGGTGATCAGGAATCCAAACGTCGGGACCTGCTGTGCCTCGCCTGGCTCGAGCGCGAGCACGAGAAAGCTCGTGTCCAGCTCGATGTCGCCCAAGTCGAGAACCTTGACCTCAAGACCCATCTGACCCTCCTCGTGAATGTGGATGAGCCAGCGATCGTGCCCCACATCTGCGGCGCAGACAATCGCACGTTCGGATGAGGCAGATCACGTCAGCAGACCCCGGTCGCGACCGGCGCGTACCGCCTCGGCCCGCGAGCTTGAGCCGAGCTTGCGGAACAGGTTGCGGCCGTGGGTCTTGGCCGTCGTCTCGGCGATCCCCAGCCGGCTGGCGACCTGTTTGAAGCGTAGGCCCTGATCAAGAGCCTCGAGCAGCTCCAGCTCCCGGACGGTGAGCCTCTCGTCGGGAGTCAGATCAGCCGGCAGCAGCCTGCGTCCCCCCCGCACGGCGCACAGCGCCGTGGGCAGTGCGCTGATCGCCTCCCGGCGCACGACATATGCGGCCGCGCCCGCACGCACGGCCGCCCGCCGAGCCTCGGTGGTGTCACGCGTGGCGAGCACGAGCAGCGGAGCGCCGCCGCCCGCTCGGCGCAGGGCACCGGCGAATTGATCGACCGGATGACCTTCGATCCGGTCCTCACACACGATCACGTCGGGCGCCGTCGCCTCGGCCGCTGCCAGTGCGCAGGCCAGCGTGGTGGTCGCCTGGCCCCGTGCCCCCAGGGTCTGCTCGGCCAGGCGCGCGACTCCGCGCACCGTCAGTGGGTCGCTGCCGCACACGAGCACCACCGGGGCACTCGCTGCCGAGGGAGGGACGAGTTCGGCGCCCAGCGCCGGGCAGAGATTGCGCAGGCGCTGGACGGCTTGCGTCATATCGGTTCCCTTGGCCGCACAGGAGAGCGAGATCGCACCGACCGGCTCGCCGGCCCGCCGGATAGGCGCCGAGCAGCCGGCGTGAAAGCCGGCCGCGATCACCACCCCGTCCAGCGGCCGGGTGAAGGCTTGTGAGGCGTCGAAGTCCTGCTCCTGAAACGGCCGGTCCTCGGCGACCTCCGCGAAATAGGAGCACGTGCTCACCGGAAGCATCGTGCCCGCGGCCAGCAGCTCGGCCCCTGCGCTGGCAGCGATCTCAAACCGCGCCGATCGCCGGTCGACGCGCGCAATCGACACCCGGTCGACGGCGAAGGCACGGCGGATCAGCCTCGCGGCGGCGATCAGGGGACGCTCCTCGCAGCTGAGCACCTCGGCGATCGCCCTGGAGAGCCGGTCGGTCACCTCGACCTCGTCGGTCGGGCTAGCTTCGCAGGGAGGCCCAAGGCTCGTCCTCGAATACGTCGATGACCGAGTAACCGTCCTCGCCGGCGGTCGGAGACAGGATCACCGAGATCTTGGCCTCGGCGTCACCGACGGTGAAGGAGGCGTGCACGACATCACGAGGGATGTAGACCGCCTCGCCCGGGCCAAGCTCGCGCTTGCTCTGCTCGAGCCACTGCTCGATGCGTCCCTCCCGCACCCAGATGACCTCCTCCTGGTCAGGGTGGCGGTGAAAACCGTGCCCACCCCCCGGCTTGAGCATCACGTCCATCACGCACAGGGCGGTGGAACCGGTCAGCGAGGGACGGCTGATCCACCCGCTCTCGCCCCACTCGAAGCTGTCGCGGACGATGTCCCCGGCGGTGATGAACCTACCGTTCATGCTGCCTCCTCGATGGAGATGGACTTGAAGCGCTTCATGTTCTCGGTCATCGCGATCTCGCTCGGCAGGCGCTCCATGCTCGAGGCGCCGAAGAAGCCGACGATCCCGGTCGTGTTCTCGATCACGTACTGCGCGTCGGCCGGCT
>JALYZB010000197.1 GCA_030945945.1 Actinomycetota bacterium
ACGCTGGTCTGCTGACCGCGGTCAGGCCACGGCGAGCCCGGGCCAGTACCGAACCAACCGCTCCCGCACGGCGCTGACCGCGGCCACCGGCTCGTCCGGCCGTCCGGCGCCGACAGCGGCCGGCGGCCCGGACAGCGCCTGCAGGGTGGCCACCAGCGAGCGGCCGAGCGCGTCCAGGGCGTAACCGCCCTCCAGCACGCCGCCGAGCGGAACTGCAAGCTCGGCGCACACGTCGCGCAGCGACGCGGCCATCCGGGCAAAGCCGGTCTCGGTGACCGTGCAGTCGGCCAGCGGATCCTCGCGGTGGGCGTCGAAGCCGGCCGAGATGAGCATCAGCTCAGGCGCGAAGGCGCGAGCCAGGGGGACGCACACCCCGTCGACCAGACCGGTGTAGACCGCGTCACCAGACCCGGGCACGACCGGGAGATTGACCGTGAAGCCCTCGCCGTCCCCATGACCGGTGAACGATGCCCGACCGCTGCCGGGGTACAGCGGCGACTGGTGGATGGAGATGAACAGCAGCCGCGGATCGGCGGCGAAGATCGCCTCGGTGCCGTTGCCGTGATGCACATCCCAGTCGACGATCATCACCCGCTCCAAGCCACCGGCGTCCAGCGCGTGGCGAGCCGCGACGGCGACATTGTTGAAGATGCAGAAGCCCATTGCCCGAGCCGGCTCGGCGTGGTGTCCCGGCGGCCGGTGGGCACTGAAGGAGCCTGACCGTGCACTACCCGTCAGCAGCCGGTCCACGAGCTCCACGGCGCCCCCGGCGGCGTGCCGCGCCGCCGTCCAGGAGCCGACGCTGACCATCGTGTCGGCATCGATCTGCGCGCCGCCGGCCGCCGCGGCGGCCTTTATCGCGTGGACGTGCTCGACCGTATGCACGGCCGTCAGGGCCTCGAGCGTCGCCTGGGGAGACATGACCCGCTCATACCCGACCCAGTCGCATGCGGCCAGCGCACGCTCGATCGCGACCATGCGGGCGGGCTGCTCGGGATGGTGACCCGTGTTGTGCTCCAGCGAGGAGGGATGCTCCAGCAACACGGGGGCGGCGGCCATGGGCCAGTACCGTACCGGCCAGGTGCAGCGGATCGAGACCCAAGTGGCCGTCGTCGGCGCCGGCGCGGCCGGTCTCTACACGGCGCTCTGTGTCGCCCGGGCGGGCGCGCACGTGACGCTCGTCTCCGCGACCCCGCTGGCCGAGTCCTCCAGCTATTGGGCGCAGGGAGGCCTGGCGGCGGCGGTGGCCGGCGACGACACGCCGCAGCGTCATCTCGCCGACACGGTCGCCGCGGGCCGCGGCATAGTCCGCGAATCGGCCGCCCGGATCCTCTGTGACGAAGCGCCGGCCGCCGTCGAGGATCTCGCGGCCCTCGGGGTGCAGTTCGACGCCGACCGCCATGGCAGCTTCGCTCTCGGCCTGGAGGGCGGTCACTCGGCCCGCCGGGTCGTGCATGCCGGGGGCGCCGCGACCGGGCGCCGGGTCATCCGCCAGCTCTCAGCGCTCGTCGCCGAGGATCCGCGGATCGCAGTGCTCGAGCAGCGGCGCGTTGTGCAGATCACGTCCAGCGGCGGGATCGCCACCGGTGCGCGGCTGGCCGACGGCGCCCGGGTCACCGCGCCGGCCACGATCCTGGCCACCGGTGGCGCGGCTGCCCTGTGGGCCCGCACCACCAACCCGGTCGGGGCAACCGGCTCCGGGCTGCTGCTCGCCCACCATGCCGGAGCCGATCTCGCCGACCTGGAGCTCATGCAGTTTCATCCCACCGCGGTGGTGGGCGAGAACGGCGCCGATGGCTTTCTCGTCACCGAGGCGGTCCGCGGCGAGGGCGCTCGACTGCTGGACGCCGCCGGTGAGCGCTTCGTCAACGAGCTCGCCCCCCGCGACGAGGTCGCCCGCGCCGTCGCGCAGCTGCTGCAGTCCACCGGCGCGCGGTCGGTCGGCCTGGACATGCGCGACGTCGACCCAGCGCTGTTTCCCAACGTGGTCAGCGCGCTGCGCCGGGCGGGGATCGATCCCGAGTGCGATCTGGTTCCGGTCGCCCCCGCGGCGCACTACATGATGGGCGGCATCGCCACGGACCTAGACGGTCAGACCAGCCTGCCGGGACTGTTCGCCGTGGGCGAATGCTCGTGCACCGGCCTGCACGGCGCCAATCGGCTGGCCTCCAACTCGCTGAGCGAGTGCTTCGTGTTCGGGGCCCGCGCCGCGCAGGCGGCGCTGAGCGCGGCCCCCGGTCTCACCGGTCCCGACGACGCCGTCGCCCCGCCGCGGCCCGAGCTCACCTCCGTCACCCGGCAGGCGCTGTGGGACCTGGCCGGGTTGGAGCGCAGCGGCGATGGCCTGCGCGGGCTCGCGCAGGACCCCCATCCGCTGGCCCGGCTGATCGCCGGCGCCGCCCTCGCCCGCGAGGAGAGCCGCGGCGCTCATCAGCGCACCGACTTCCCCCAGCTCGATCGCGCCCTGGACGCGGTGCACGTGATGCTCGACTCGGACGCCACGCCCCGCCGGGAGTACTGGGCCTAGACCGGCGCGAGAGTTCCTTGCGGGGGCCCACGAACGCCGGATCGAGCGCGCGCGCCGGAGATCCAACACTCCACTTAATGGCCACTTAATAATCGCTGCGGCGCGAGCTTCATTTGCCGCGGGAATACTCGACCGTAACTTAGGACGCGCGGCCGGAAGCGTCGGAACCGCAGGGAGAGAAACCACATGTATCGTTTCAGTCGCGCGATCTACCGAGAGATCGCCCCAGAGATCATCGAGGACCCGCACGGCGGGTGTCAGCACGCCAACCACGAGCGTGTGCTGCGGGCCTGCGAGCAGGCGATCGAGCGCCTGGCCAACGACCGCCATTACTTCGCGCGGCCGGCACGAACCCTGTTCAACGACATCCGCGCCTACTTTCCGATGCTGTCCCAGGCGCGCGTCCTGCGCGTGATCGAGGGTTACCTCGCCTGCGCCGACGAGTTCCTGCGCCACCAGCCCCAGAACGGGTTCGATCTCAACGGCAACCCGCTGCAGTGCCGCGCCAGTACGCGCAAGGGTTCGCCGTGCCAGCGGATGCCGCTGCCCCGCAACGGCTACTGCCCGTCCCACCAGCATCTCGCCGAGACCGAAGAGGTCGCGCCGCTCGCCGCGTGAGCGCCGCTCGACACTGCTACGGCACCGTAGCTTCGGCGCCCCTACGCGCCTACACAAACTCCCGATTTGCAGGTAGGTTTGGCAAAATCTGGGTTCTCGCATACAATCTGGCAAGTCCCGTCACTGACGTTGCCCTTCCGGCGCGCCGGGACTGACCGAAAAGCCTAAAAACCCGTCTCCCCCTTTTTCTCTATGCCGATTGCTTTTAAAGAATGGGCCGTTACCGTGCGGGCGCTCGCCGAAGGTGAGCAGCTTTTGACGCTCCGCAAGGGCGGCATTCGTGAACCGGAGAAGCACTTCAAGCTCGACTACGAGCGCTTCTTCCTGTACCCCACGTTCGACCACCAGCGCACCGATCTGGTGCGCGAGTCGCACCGTCCCGAGCTCTCGCGCGCGCTCGAGGAGGGCGTCTGGTCTGACGGTGAGCCCCACCCTGAGGCGCTGCGCCGGGGCGACCCGTTGTCGCAGCCTGATCGGGTGCGGATCCGCGCGTGGGCCGAGGTGGCCGGGCACTTCACCGTGACCGACCGCCGCGCCGTCGACGCGCTGTCGCCGTTCTACGTATGGACGACCGACTACGCGGAGAAGCGGCTGGCGTGGAAGCGGCGCCATCCGCTGCACGTCATCCTGCTGCGCACCTACCGGATCCCGCGCCCTGTGACCGTCAAGGTTCGCGACGAGTACGGCGGCTGCCGCTCGTGGCTGGAGTTGACCCGCGATCTCCCCTTCGAGGGCACCCCGGTGCTGTCCGACGAGGAGTTCGAGCGTGCGTCTGACGCGATCGCATCGATCGCCTCAGATCGCCAGCCGGTCCTCGTTTAGACGCACTGGCGCCACGTTGCGGTGAGGGCGAAATCGCGCCTGATCCCCGACCGGCCGCGATCATCCGCTCTCGGTGACCTGGGTCGAATCGCAGCTCGGCGGGTTTCGCGCCCGCCACGACGAGGATGACGCGCGTGACGCGCGCCGCGTCCTGCAGTCGCTGTCGGTGACCGAGCTGCGGATGGCCGAGCTGTTTCC
>JALYZB010000214.1 GCA_030945945.1 Actinomycetota bacterium
GTAGATTACATGACTAAGGCGGTGTAGGTTGAGCTCCGGTTAGTCAGGGGGTGGGTCGGGGTCGGCGGTGGTCGCCATGGCCAGCCCGCCGCCGGCGGTGGCCCGGCGGATCAGCGCCGGGGCGAGGACCCGCAGCGCGGCGGCGATCCAGTAGTAGCGCGGCACGTAGCGTTCGGCCGCGCCGCCGGGTCCGGTGGCGAGGATCGCCTCGGCGACGCCGGCCGGATCGGAGACCAGCCACCGGGTCGCCCGCCTGGCCAGCAGCTCGGACGCGGGGAAGCCCTCGGTGCGCACGAGCCGGGCAGCACGAGGCCGACGTGGATTCCGTGCTGCGCCTCCTCGCCGTGCAGCGCGTCGGTCCAGCCCGCGAGCGCGAACTTCGCCGCCGAGTAGGAGCCGGAGTTGGGTCGCGAGACGCGGCTGGCGGTGCTGCCGACGTTGACGATTGACACCGGCGCCGAGCCCAGCTCGGGTGCGGCCGGCGTGCCAACGGCCGCGGTCGCCGTGGCGCGCAGCAGCGGCAGCAGCGCCTCGGTGAGCCGCACCGGCGCCTCGAAGTCGAGCTTCATGTGGCGCTCCACGTTGGCCCAGCCGGTCTCCCCGAAGCGCCCCCGCCAGGCGGCGCCGGCGTTGTTGACAAGCAGATGAAGCTCGCCGTGTTCGCGGGTGACCACGTCGCGAACGCGCTCAGGGGCGCCCGGCGCGGTCAGGTCCTCGGCGATCACCGTGGCGCCACCGAGCTCGTCGGCCAGCGCCCGCAGCTGCTGGTCGCGCCGGGCGACGAGCACCAGCGTCACCCCGGGCTCGCGGGCCAGCCGGCGTGCGGTCGCCGCCCCGATCCCGGCCGAGGCGCCGGTGATGAGCGCGGTGAAGGGCATTGCGGGGAGACTAGCCTCGCCGTCAGGTCCGGGGGCGACACCGACCGCGAGCAGGGAGGGCAGCACATGCAATACGTCAACCTCGGCGCGACCGGCCTGCGGGTCTCGCGCGTGTGCCTGGGAATGATGAGCTACGGGGCCCATGAGAGCCGCCCGTGGGCGCTGGAGCATTCGGCCGCCGAGCCGATCGTGCGCGCCGCCGCGCAGGGCGGGATCACCTTCTATGACACCGCCGACGTCTACAACGGCGGCCAGAGCGAGGTCGTGACCGGCCGGCTGCTGCCGCAGCTGTTCGGCGGCCGCGAGGAGTACGTCGTGGCGACCAAGGTGTTCATGCCGACGATGGAGGGCGAGAACGGTTCGGGCCTGTCTCGCAAGCACATCATGGCCTCGATCGACGCGTCCCTGGCGCGACTAGGGATGGACTACGTCGACCTCTACCAGATCCACCGCTTTGACCCCCGGACCCCGATCGCCGAGACGATGCAGGCCCTGCACGACGTGGTCCGGGCCGGCAAGGCCCGCTACATCGGCGCCTCCAGCATGTACGCGTGGCAGTTCGCCACCGCCCAGGAGACCGCCCGGCGCCACGGCTGGACACCGTTTGTCTCGATGCAGAACCACTACAACCTGATCTACCGCGAGGAGGAGCGCGAGATGATCCCGCTCTGCTGTCACGAGGGGGTCGGGGTGATCCCGTGGAGCCCGTTGGCTCGCGGCATGCTGACCGGCAACCGCACGCGGGAGGGCGAGAAACTGACCCGCCGGTCACAGACCGATCGCTTCGGGGACTCGCTTTACACGCCCGAGGTCGACTTCGACGTGATCGAGCGCGCCGACGAGGTCGCCGCCGCCCGCGAGGTCCCGACCGCCCAGGTGTCGCTGGCCTGGCTGCTGGCACGGCCCGGGGTGACCGCGCCGATCGTCGGCGCGACCAAGCTGCCCCAGCTGCAGGACGCGCTCGCGGCCGAGCAGCTCGAGCTCGAGCCGGACGAGCTGGAGCGCCTCGAGGAGCTCTACGTGCCGCACGCGATCGCCGGGCACCAGTAGCCACACCACGGGCTCCGGGCACCCCCGGAGCCCGAAGCGGTTTGCGTTCCCCCCCGGGGCGGGAATAGGTTTCATCGTTAACACGTCCGCAACGCCGCGGTTCGACAATCTGGCGTCGATCGCGAACAGGAGAGGAACCACATGGCAGAGCCGGCTGCGCCACCGCGAGGCGCGCGTGATGTTGACCTTCAGTCCGACGGGATGGATCGCAAGGTCGGATTCTTCGGCCTGCTTTGGGCCTCGGAGGGCTCGATCATCGGTTCGGGCTGGCTGTTCGGGGCGCTCACCGCCTCCTCGATCGCGGGGCCCTCGGCGATCATCGCCTGGGTCCTGGCCTCGATCATCATCATCGTCCTCGCGCTCGTGCACGCCGAGCTCGGTGGCCTGTTTCCCGTTTCGGGCGGCACCAGCCGCTTTCCCCACTATGCCTTCGGCAGCCTGGCGGGAGCCACGTTCGGATGGTTTGCCTACATCCAGGCCGCGACCGTCGCGCCGATCGAGGTGCTGGCCGCTATCCAGTACGCCTCCACCTTCAGCTTCGCCCACAGCTGGTACAACGGCACCAACCTGCACGGTGCCGGCATCCCGGTGGCGGTGGTGCTGATGGTCCTGTTCACCGCGGTGAACCTGATCGGTGTCCGCTGGCTGGCCCGGGTCAACAACGCGCTGACCACCTGGAAGGTGCTCATCCCGGTGCTGGCGATCATCATCCTGCTGATCGCCAACTTTCACGGCTCGAACTTCAGCAACGGCGGCGGTTTCTTCGTCAAGGGCGCCGAGTTCAAATCGATCGTGCTCGCCCTCCCAGGCGGCATCGTGTTCTCCCTGCTGGGCTTCGAACAGGCGGTGCAGCTCGGCGGAGAGGCCAGGAACCCAGCCAAGGATCTGCCCCGGGCGGTGATCCTCTCGATCCTGATCGGCGGATCGGTCTACATCCTGCTCCAGGTCGCGTTCATCGGCGCGCTGGATCCCAAGCTGCTGGCCGACGCGCACACCTGGACCAACCTGGCAACGCCAGGCAACAATCAGGCGCTCAAGGCGCTCAATGCCGCGCCGTTCTATCAGGTCGCCAAGCTGGCCGGGCTGGGGGCGCTCGCCCTCGTGCTGCGCCTGGACGCGATCATCTCCCCCAGCGGCACCGGCTTGATCTACCTGACCTCCGGGTCGCGGATCAGCTTCGGGCTGTCCAAGAACGGCTACATCCCGTCGGCCTTCGAGAAGGTCAACGGGCGGTCACGGGTGCCGGTGCTCAGCATCATCGTCACCGCGGTCCTCGGCCTCGTCTTCCTGCTGCCGTTCCCGAGCTGGTCAAAGCTCGTCGGCGTGGTGACCAGCGCCTCGGTGCTCATGTACGCAGGCGCGCCGCTGGCCCTCGGGGCGCTGCGTAAGCAGAAGCCCGAGCTCCCGCGCCCCTACCGGCTGCCGGCGGCCGGTTTTCTCGCTCCGGCCTCCTTCGTGCTGGCCAACTTCATCGTCTACTGGTCGGGGTGGGGCACCTACTCGACGCTGATGGTGGTGATGCTGATCGGGTTTGCGCTGATCGCCATCTCGTATGCGTTCAACCTCAATGCGAACAAGCCGCGGATCGACTGGGGGGCGGCAATCTGGGTGTTCCCATACCTGATCGGGCTGGGAATCATCTCGTTCTTCGGTCAGTTCGGTTCGACCGGCATCCTCGGCGGGGTGGGCACGTTCAGCACCGTGCTGGTGGGTGGAACCATGGATATCCCGCTGTACGTGGATCTGCTCATCCTGGCCGTGTTCAGCCTCGTCATCTACTACCTGGCGATCGCCCGGCGCCTGCCCGAGGCGCAGGTCGACCACTACGTGCGCGAGGTCTATCCCCCGCCGGTCGCCGAGTAGCCGTTGCTCCCCCGCGCTGTTCCGGCTCCCGGTCGAGCTCGAGCCGATCAGTTGGT
>JALYZB010000246.1 GCA_030945945.1 Actinomycetota bacterium
CGATGCGACCAACGCCCGCCGTCGTGCCCGGGGCGTGCCCGAGCGCACCCGGGAGCAGGCGCACCAGGAGCTCGGCGGCCGGGGCTAGAGGCGCCCGAGGGCTCCGGCGCCTTGGCGCGCGTCCTGATCATCGGCTGCGGCTGCCGCGGCCAGGCGCTCACCCGTCGCCTGCGTGCGGCTGGGCATTCCGTGCGGGGCACGACGCGGGACCCGGCGCGGTGTGACGTCATCACTGCCGCTGGCGCCGAACCGCATCTCGGGGACCCGGACCGGATCGCGACGATCGCACCCGCCTTCGCTCATGTCGGCGTTGTCGTGATCCTGCTCGGCTCGGCGCAGGGTGGTGCTGACCTCGAACCGCTGTTCGGCACCCGGCTGGACATGCTGCTCGAGCGGATGCTCGACACGACCGCGCGGGCCGTCGTCTACGAGTCGGCCGGGCCTGCCGGTGCCGCGCTCCTGGCGTCCGGCGCGGAGCGGGTGCGCTATTGGTGCGAGCGCTCGCTGATCCCGTACGGCCTGATCGAGACCGACCCGGCCGACTACGAACGCTGGCTGGACGACGCTGAGGCGGTCGTGATCAGCACCCTCGGTGCGTAGGAGATCGCCGGCGTGCGGACGGGTCCACTAGCCTGCCCGGCGCGCGTCCGCGGGGAGTGGGCCGAGCCGGTCGAAGAGGTCCGCGAGGATGCGTGCCGTCGCGCCCCAGATGAGCTTTTCCCCGACCATATAGGTGTCTGTGCGGATCGGGATCCCCCGCCGCAGCAGACGCCGGCGACCGTAGCCGGCCAGTACCTCGGGCAGCGGCAACTCGATCACCCCGGCGACCTCGCGTCGGCTCAGGCGCCATGCCTGACCGGCGGCGATCACGCCGACGAACGGATAGATGGCGTAGCCGGTGACGATCGTCGGAGTCGGCTGCAGCGCACCGAGGATCTGCACCGCGTCGGGCGCGAGTCCGATCTCCTCATGGGCCTCTCGCAATGCGGTGGTCTCCAGGTCGGCATCGGTATCGTCGCGGCGGCCGCCGGGGAACGAGATCTCTCCCGCGTGCCGGCGCAAGTCGCCGCGGCGCTCGGTGAGCACGGCGTGCAGCCCCGACGGCCCCGGGTAGAGGGCGACGAGCACCGCCGCGTCGGTCCCCCCGCGCACCCGCAGCGCGCTCGCCTCCGCCGGGCTGAGCAGGACCTCGCTCAGGGCCTGCAGGGTGGCGGCCGAGACGTTGGACACCGGCCCTGCCTCGGGCTCAGGCGAGTGGGTTGAAGACGAGACCGGTCCCGACCTTGGGCACGAAGTAGGTCGACTTCGGCGGCATGCTCTCACCCGAAGCGGCCACTGCCTGAACCCGAGTTACCGGTGTCGGGGCCATGAAGAAGGCGGCATCGTAGGCGCCGCCGTCGATCAGCTCCAGCGCCTGATCGAAGTCCCGCGCGTAGCCGAGGCCGTTGAGCTCATCGATGTCGTGGTCAGTGAAGCCCAGGGCGCCCTTGAGGATCACCGCCTCCAGAACGGCGGTGTCGAGCCGGCGGTAGGGCTCGGCGTGATCACGCAGGGCGGCGTCGGCGATCGCTGGATCCTTGAGGGTGAGCAAGTACGGGCGGCGGAAGTGGGAGTCCAGGTAGCCGATTCGCACGGTGTCCCCGGACTCGGGCGCGAGCGCAGCGCGACCGTCCAGCGGAGCGATCTCGAAGTCGCGCCGCAGGGCCTCGGCCAGCGTCTGATGCTGTTCATGGCTGAGCCCACGCACGAGCCGGTGGGTCGGAAAGACCGTCAGTCCGGGGTCCTCGAGCGCCACCAGACACATGAGCACATAGCGATGCGGCCCCTCACCGCCGATCTCATCGGCGTAGACGCGGGCGGTCTCGTACCGGTGGTGACCGTCGGCGATCAGCAGCTCGGTATCCGCCAGCGCCGCGGAGGCGGCCGCGATCGCCTTGGGGTCGCTGACCCGGGCCAATCGGTTGACGGTGCCGTCGGCGTCCGTCGTCTGCGCCCATGGCTCCGCGCCAATCAGGGCGCGCATCGCGCCCCCGGTGGGGTCGGAGTACAGCGAGAAGATCGGCGACAGGTTGGTGCGGGTGGCGCGGGTGAGGCGCAGCCGGTCCTGCTTGGGACCGGGGTGAGTGCGCTCGTGTGGCCGGATGCGCCCGCGGCCGTACTCCTCGACGCGGACGCGGGCGAAGAAACCGTTGCGCGTGCGGGCGCGGCCGTCGGGCCCGGTGTAATCCTGTCGCAGCGTCCACAGCGCGGGCTGGTCGTCGCGGATGATCACGCCCTCCTGCTTCCAGGCGGCCAGTTGGGCGGCGGCGCGGTCGTAGCGATCCTCGCCGCCCTCGGGCAGATCGATGCGGACGATGTTGTACAGCGACCGCGACTCGAGCGCCGCCCGCTGCTCGGCATCGATCACGTCATACGGCGGGGCCACGACGTCCTGCAGGCCGCCGGTGCGGTCTAGGTCATAACGCAGCGTCTGGAGAGCGAGCACGTCGGCCATCGGGCGTTGGAGGCTAGCCGGTGGGCGCTCGCCGGGGTCGCGATCGCCAACTCCGATCGCGCGTCGCGTGCATGGCCGTCGGCTGGCTGCGCACCCTCTCGAACCACCGGATCACCTACGCGATTCAGTACCACGATGATCAGGACCTGGTGAAGCTCCGGGCATAATGGGGCAGCTCCGTGGCACCGATGGCGAGCTGATCAGCTTGCCGCGAAAGTCCAACAGGGGCAATCTGAGCGGGAGGACCTGGCGGGCCCGTTACGGTGTTTTCACCGTGACGGCGTCGC
Source organism: Actinomycetota bacterium (assembly GCA_030945945.1). The sequence goes on from JALYZB010000246.1 coordinate 2,782, forward strand.
ACACACCGTTGCGCGCGCGGCTTCAAGCCATGGATCGATCGTGTCCAGGTGAGCTGGTCAATAGACTCCAGCACTCCCGTCGGGGCGTAGCTCAGCCTGGTAGAGCGCTCGTTTTGGGTACGAGAGGTTTCGCCGGTTCGAATCCGGCCGCCCCGACTCACAGACTGCTCGGTACCACGAGGATCGTGGCACCGAGCAGCCGCCGTGTAACCACGCTCGCAGCGCTGGACTCAGCGTGGCTGATCGTGGGCCACACGCGGCGAATCTGGCCCCGGCACCCATAACCCCCCCGGTCGGGGGAGGGTCAGTCAACGGTCAGCCGTTCGCCGCCGAGATCGAGCCGATCTCCGGCGATGAGCCGGCAGCGGACCACGCGCTGGTGGTTGACCAGCGTCCCGTTGGTGGACTCGAGATCGTGCAGGATCCATGTGCCGTCGCGGAAGCACAGGCGAACGTGCTGCCGCGACACGGTTGCGCCGGTGAGGACGACGTCGCAGCCCTCGTCGCGGCCGATCACAAGCTCGTCGCGAGCGCCGCTCCAGTCCAACGCGAGCAGCCGTTCAGCGCCGGGCCGCTCGGCCCGGAGAATCGACGCCACCGACCGTCGCGCTCGGATGAGGACGTCCGCGAGCGAGCGTCCGGCGCCGCGGAAGGTGAGGTCGCCGGTGAGCCGATCCGGGTCCACGAGGTCACTGCCGAACAGCTGATCGAGCCGGTGGACGAGCGTGCTCTGGCTCAGCAGGCCGTCGCCGTAGGCCGCGTTCAGCACGCCGGCAAGTCGCTCCCGGGTGGGTCCAGACCCCGCCATCCCCGGAGTCTGGCGCGCCGGGGCGCCAATGTCCACCGCGCCCGGCGGACCGGGCTCAGATCTTGGCGTCGGGCTCGGCGGCCGGCGTTGCGCGGCCGCTGTCCGCAGCAGCGGCCAACGCGGTCAGCTCAGTCAGCGACGAGCGCAGCGCGTCGAGGATCGTCCACAGATCGGGGATCTGGTCACGATCGGCCACGAGTCCGAAGTCGAGTTGGCCGCAGTAGCTCATCACGGTGATGTTCAGGCCCATCCGTCGGTGATGACCGAGATCGGATAATGGGCATCCACGCGCGCGCCGGCGAGACAAAGCGGGAACTGTGGGCCCGGCACGTTGGAGACGACGAGATTCCACGTCGGGCGACCCGGCCGGCTGGTCGACAGCCGGAAGGTCAGCTGCGCGGCACGGCTGAACAGCGCAGGCGGAACGAAGTTGTTGGCGTCAGCAAGCAGCCCCGCGGGCAGGGCCTGATGGCGCTCCTTCATATCCCGGCACGCCTCGTGGGTGGCGCTCGAGTCGCGTCAGCGGGTCGGGCTCGTCAACGTAGAAGGGCACGGTCATGAACAGGGTTCGGTTGCCGTAGGTGCCCTGCTGTTCCTCGGTGCGAAACCGACACCGGAACCTGCGCGATCAGCGGGCCGTCGGGCAGACCATCGTGGGCGATCAGCCACTGGCGCACCGCTCCGGCGGCGATCGACACCACCACGTCGTTGACCGTGAAGCCCCAGGTGCCCTTGACCGTCTTGACGTCGTCGAGTGAAAGCCGTCCGAACGCGAAGCGACGGTGGGGGGACAGCCGCTCGTTGAAGGCGGTCTTGGGGGCGGTGATGTCGGGCGGCTCGGGCAAGGCGGGCCTGCGCAGGACGACGCGTGTGGCGGCACGGGCGGCCCGGCCAAGCAGCCCGGCTCCGGGACGTGCCGAACGGCGTCTCCTCGATGTTCGTGACGGCGGCCGGCAGCGAGCGGGCCACCCTCACCGGATAGCGGGCGAGCCCGAGCAGGCCGCGGCCGATCATCTCGAACTCGCTCGGGGCGGCCATGGGCTCGGCGGAGGGGGAGGGCTCGCGCCCCTCAGGGCCAAGATCGAGAAGCAGACCGAGGATCTCGCTCCGCGATCAGCCGGCGGACGTCACGGACGCGGACCTCGCCGCTGGGTGCGGTCGAGGAATCGAGCATCACGAGTCCGCCCACGTGGCCGCTCTGGCGGTCGTTCTCGAGGGCCAAGAACTGCATGTCCAGGCTGGTCAGCTGACGCATCACTCTCTCCGGCTGGACATCTAATCAGGTGACTGCGTCGCGGGGCCTGGGTGTGTGCGTGCCCGGGCGCACCGTCGATCCGGCCGAGCGGACCGCCGCCCATTTCACAGCGGCGCTCAACTCGGCCCAGGAGACCTTCCCCGGCCTCTCCTTCACGTACATCCACACGCTCCCCGCGCACGTCGGGATCGGGATCTATGACAACACCGCTATGCGCGTTGGCGAGCGACGCGCTGACGCATCCCGGCCCGGCGGACCCGGCTCGCGTTGCCGTCTTCACCTGCCTGACGCCGCTGTGCCGGCGTCTACCTGGATCGCGCCCGGGCCCGAACCGGGTCGGCAGGCCGGTGAGCAGGCGTGCGAAGATTCCCCGCAGAGTCGCGTTGCCGGCGATGGGCCGGACCGCCGCAGCGTCGCGTTTACTCTCACCGCGAGCCCCCGTAGCTCAGATGGATAGAGCGACGGCCTTCTAAGCCGTGGGTCGCAGGTTCGAGTCCTGCCGGGGGCATGCTACAGATAGCCTGCAAATCGACCCCTTTGTCGATTCCTAGCGCGAGTCGCGAACTGGAATCTGGAGCGGGCAACAGTCGCGCGTCTCTGCGGCCACTCGGTTCGACGTGATGCGGGCTTGTGCATCTCGGTGGAACTCCAGTCTCGCGCCGAGCAACGCGCCCTTGGGCGACCGCACTGCCTGCTCCGCGCCGATTTGCCATTGACCCGCACGAGCGAACCGGCGGCGTGTAACGCGGCCGCAAAGGCCAGCCGATGTACCGTTCGCAGCGGCCCAGCGGGAAGCCAAAACCACCGATTGCAGAAAGACGTCCCAAGATATCCCAAGACGTCCCGTTGCGCCGTAGCCGCGGCGTCTGCGAAGGCCGGCGGGATCTGCGGATCGCCTGTCACGACGGGGGGGGTCTATCGGTGGCCGGGACGTCTGGGGACGTCTCCAGCACGGAAGGTGCGTGGAGAGTATGCCCATGTCTGCCGCTGCTCGGACGTGAGGCAACGGTCTGGACGCGCGGGGCTGAGGTAGTTGATTCCGGGGGGTCGTTGTGTCTGCGCACCGTGGACCCGACCTGGCGGGGGGCCTTCGCCGGCATGCGGCTCGTGGACCGGCTGGCGGGAGTCGGAGGCAGATGGCGTCGGCCCGGAGGGCAAGTCTCGAGGTCTCGTGCGCGGGTGTCGGTATCGCGCAGGATGCGCGATCAGCGGCGGTTGTCCGCGCGCGGCAGGAGCGCTGGGTGCACGAGGAGCCTGCCTTCGATGCTCGTTCGCTCCGGCCCGGGTGACCAATCACCGGCTCGGGCCCCAGCGCCCGCCGCCTGGTGACTTCTCCTTTTGGCGGATTGCGGAACTGCGGGGAGTGGCGCATGCCCGGCGCGCGGCCGCCGAAATTTCGTGGATCCAGAAGCCAATTCTCCTCACGGGGCCCAGCGCAAGAACCAGATGCGTGGGCCGCCGCCGGGCGCGTCGACATCCCCGGTGACCCACTGCAGCAGCGCTCATAGATGAACGCGTTGCGAGGCGTTCCGGTCAACAGGACCTGCCGACGCCGCGCCCCCCGCCTCTAAGCCGGATGTGATCAGTGCTGTGCCGACGCCGCCAAAGGTGAAATTGCGGCGCGGCCGCTCGCCTGCTCACTCGGATCGAAGCGCTCAACCCCCAGGGACGAGGCGTCGAGCGCGTGGTCCGCCGCGTGATCGTCAACGAGCGGTGCGAGGGTCGTCGCTGGAATGGTGAGACCCACAGCTACTTTTTTCCGAAATGCCGCTCCATCGACGCCGTGTCCCCGGCGGTCTGGAACTTGACCACCTTGCCGTCTCGGAAGGTCATGACGTCCGCGGTGTCGGCCTCGTCTCCGCCCATCGACGTGTGACACAGGACCACCACTCGCTCGTCGTCTGAGAACCAGTGCTGCGGCTCGGTCTTGAACCCCTGCTCAGCGAGCTTCCCCCACAGTTGTCCGACGTCCTGCTTGCCGTGCCCGATTCCGCTGATCGCGCTGTTGCCCGGCGTCACCCACTCGATGTCGTCGGCCAGGTTGGCCATCGCGCCCTCGGCGTCACCTCCAATGAACGCGGCATACGCCTTCTTCGCGGACTCGACGTTCTGCTCACCAGTCATGTGAAGCTCCCCTCAGATCGTGGTCAGGCGACCCACACCCGCCGGCCCCCCCGCCGCTAGACCTCCTGTGCGAGGTCCGGGTCAGATCGAGTTAGCCTTCATTCCCCCTTCCGCTTCGTCGCCGGACCGGTCACGAGCTTTCGGCTGCCGCTTCTTACGCCGCACGACGAAAAGCGGAAGCCTTGACCGTGGGAAGACGGTCGGCTTTGTGGCCGGATCTTCGTGAAACCAGCACGGATGGTCTGGCATCGACGCCGGTGTTGTGCCTGGTCGGAGGCGACCTCCGGCCGCTGCCCGCGCCGCGTCGAGAAGCGCGTCGACGAGGAGACCGCCAAGGCTTTGGAGCTGCTACCAGCGC
>JALYZB010000250.1 GCA_030945945.1 Actinomycetota bacterium
GGCTCATCGCCACGCGCGAGCTCGATCAGATCAGTGACCAGCGCGGTTAGCTCCTCGCTCTGCTCGACGACGTCGGACAGCAACCGTCGGCGGTCCTCGGGCTCGAGCTCGCCGCCCTCGAGCAGCACCTCGATGTTGGTGCGTAGGCTCGTCACCGGCGTGCGCAGCTCGTGAGACGCGTCGGCGACCAGCCGGCGCTGGGCGCGCATCGACTCGTCCAGCTCGGCGCGCGAACCCTCCAGGCGGTCGAGCATGGCGTTGAAGCGAGTCGCGAGCTGGCCGACCTCGTCGTCGGCGTGGACGCGCAGACGCCCACTGAGGTCATCGGTCTCGCCGATGTGCTGGGCGGCCTGGGCGACCTCGGACAGAGGCGAGATGACCCGCCGCGCGGCGAGCCGGCCGAGCACCGCGGCAAGGGCTACACCGGCGAGCACGACCAGGAGCAGCACGAGGCGCAGGTTGGCGAGGATCCCGTCCTCGCCGTTGAGCGGCCGGGCGAGCTCGATCGCCGCCGGGACCGGTGCGCCGCCGGGGATCTGGGGAGCGAGCGTGACCGGAAAGGTGATCTCGCGCAGGTGGCCGTCACCGATGCGGACGTCGCTCAGCCGCGTTTGCATGTGGCCGTTGGCGATGGCCACGGTCGCCGTCGTCACCGGCAGCTGCAGCCCCCCGGCCTGGGTGAACGCTCTGCCGCTTGCCAGCACCACCTGGACATACTGGGCCGAGCCGCCGCGGCTCGCCGGTAGGCCGGGCACGTTCTGCATGAATACTGGTTGATTATCGTTTACGACCGCGCCAGCCTGGGCCTGCAGGGCATTGTCGACCTGGGCGACCAGCTGCTCGCGGACGAGCAGGTAGGCGACGAGCGCGACGATCACGACCGCCGCGGCGACGGATGCGGCGGCGATGATCGAGAGCCGGCGGCGCAGCGACACGGTCCGTCAGTCCCGCAGCACGTAGCCGACGCCGCGCACCGTGTGCAGCAGGCGCGACTCGCCATCGGTCTCGGTCTTGCGACGCAGGTAGCCCATGTAGACCCCGAGCGCGTTGGAGGTCGGACCGAAGTCATAGCCCCACACGTTCTCGAAGATCGTGGTGCGGGTGAGGACCTGCCGGGGGTGGCGCAGGAACAGCTCCAGCAGCAGGAACTCGGTGCGCGAGAGCTCGACGAGCCGGTCGCCGCGGTGGACCTCGTGAGCACTCGGATCGAGCGCGAGGTCGGCGTAGCGCAGGACCTCGCCCTCCGCGGCGCCGTCACCGGATCGGCGCAGCAGGGCACGCAGACGGGCCTGCAGCTCACGCAGCGCGAACGGCTTGACGAGGTAGTCGTCGGCGCCGGCATCCAGCCCCTCCACCCGATCATCGATCGCGTCGCGCGCGGTGAGCATCAGCACCGGGGTCCGGTCACCGGCCGTGCGCAGCCGGCGGCAGACCTCGAGCCCGTCGAGCTTGGGCATCAGGATGTCCAGGATGACGGCGTCGGCGGGTGCCCGGGCGAGGACGTCAAGCGCCTGCTCGCCGTCCTCGGCGAGGGTCACGTCATGGTTCTCCAGCCGTAGTGCGCGTTCGAGCGCGCGGCGGACCGCGGGTTCGTCATCGACGACGAGGACATGCGCCATTGCCGGGATGATGCCGCGTGCGCGTAAAAGTTGGCGAAGAAGGCGTGCGTGACGGCGGATTCGCGGGTCAGGCAAGGTCGACGACGAGCGGCGCGTGATCGGACGGCTTGCTGCCCTTGCGGTAGTTACGGACCATCCCGCAGCCGGTCAATCGCCCGACCAGGCTGCGGCTCAGTAGGGCGAGGTCGATGCGCAGGCCCAGACCCTTGTGGAAATGTCCGGCCCGGTAGTCCCACCAGGTGAACTGGGGCTCGTCGGGGTGCAACTGACGGTAGGCGTCGACGAGGCCCCCGGCGGCGAGGATCCGCTCCAGGCGTCCGCGCTCCTCCGGGGTGACGTGCGTGGAGCCGGCGAACGCCGCCGGGTCATAGACGTCGGCGTCGGCAGGGGCGATGTTCATGTCCCCGGCGATCAGTAGCGGTTCCGCGCCCAGCTGAGCGGCACGCGCGGCCATCGCATCCAGGAAGCTCAGCTTGCGCGGGAACTCGAGGCTGTCCAGGGTGCGGCCGTTGGGCACGTAGACGCTGGCGAAGCGGATGCCGTTGACCGTCGTCTCACACCAGCGGGCCTCCCCGGGCACGGCGTCGCCGGGGAGGGCCAGCTCGGGGTCAGTGAGGGTCAGCCCGGTCCGGGCGAGGACCGCGACGCCAGCCCACTGGCCGCCCGAGCTGTGCACCGCCGCATAGCCGGCCGCCGCCAGCTCATCGGCGGGGAAGCTGTCGGGGGTGCACTTGGTCTCCTGCAGGCAGGCGACGTCGGGGCGCCGGTCGGCGAGGAACTCGAGCACCCGGGGCAGGCGCGCGCGCAGCGAGTTGACATTCCAGGTGACGATCCGCATGCCGACAACCCGTACGGTACTTTGCCCGCCGTCATTGCCATGCCCCGAGACCGACTCGACAGCTACCGAGCCAAGCGCGACTTCGCCAGCACCGAAGAGCCGGACGGTGGTCTGGCGCGCGACGGCGGCGCGGACGACGACGCAGCGGCGCGATTCGTGGTCCAGGAGCATCATGCGACCCGCCTGCACTGGGATCTACGGCTCGAGCGCGACGGCGTGCTCGTCTCCTACGCGATCCCCAACGGCATCCCGCCGGTGCCGTCCGAGAACCGGCTGGCCGTCCACACCGAGGACCATCCGCTCGAGTATCTGCACTTCGAGGGCGAGATCCCCGCCGGTGAGTACGGCGCCGGCACGATGACCGTCTGGGACCGGGGCAGGTACGAGACGCACCTGTTCGACTCAGAGAAAGTCGAGGTCACGTTCCACGGCGAGCGGCTGACCGGCCGCTACGGACTGTTTCCGATCGGCGGCGAGACCGCCCCACAGGACTGGATGATCCATCGCATGGACCCGCCGACCGACCCCGAGCGCGAGCCGATGCCGTCCCGGCTGCTGCCGATGCTCGCCGGGGCCGGCAGCCTGCCCGCGCGTGAGCAGGGCTGGTCATTCGAGGTCAAGTGGGACGGCGTGCGCGCGATCGCCTACGCCCAGTCCGGCCGCCTGCGCCTGGAGAGCCGCAACCTGCGCGAGATCACCACCGGATACCCGGAGGTGCGGGGGCTGCTCGCGGACCTCGGCATGCGCGAAGCGGTGCTCGACGGTGAGCTGGTCGCCTTCGATGAGGCCGGCAAGCCGAGCTTTGAGCGCCTGCAGCGGCGGATGCACGTCACCGCGCCAACCGCCGTCCGGCGCCTATCGGCCTCGACCCCGGTGGTGTACGCGATCTTCGATCTCCTGTTTCTCGACGGCCACAGCCTGATGGGGCGATCCTACGCCGAGCGGCGCGAGGCGCTCGAGGCGCTGGGGCTGTCGGGGCCGGCCTGGCGGGTGCCGGCTGCGCACTCCGATCAGGGCCGCCAGCTGCTGGCGGCGACGGCCGCCCAGGGCCTGGAGGGGATCATGGCCAAGCGAACGGACGCGCGCTACGAGCCCGGCCGGCGGACGGGAGCCTGGGTCAAGATCAAGCACACCCGCCGCCAGGAGCTGGTCATCGGCGGCTGGATCCCCGGCGAGGGCCGCCGGCGCGACAGCATCGGCGCGCTGCTGATGGGCCACTACGAGGACGGCCGGCTGCGCTACGCGGGCCGGGTCGGAACCGGTTTCACCGATCGGACGCTGGCGCAGCTGAGAGCGCTACTGGCGCCCCTGCACGCCGACGACCCCCCGTTTGATCCCACGCCCAAGCTCCCCAAGGAAGCGCAGTTCGCCGCGCCGGAACTGGTGGCGGAGATCGAGTTCCGGGAGTGGACGTCTGAGGGGATGATGCGCGCGCCGTCCTACAAGGGACTGCGTGACGACCACCCGGCGATCGAGGTCGTGCGCGAGGACGGGCCCGTGAGTGCCGAGGTCGGAGCCCCCGAGCCCGCGCCGGAGACGGTCAGCGCCGAGACCTCCGCCGACCCCGAGGACCTCTTCGAGGAGGTCTCGCCGCTGCCCGACGGGGGCCTTGCCGTGCTGATCGAGGGCCGGCGGCTCAAGCTCTCCAACTGGGACAAGGTCCTGTTCCCGCAGACCGGCTTCACCAAGGGCGACCTGATCGCCTACTACGCACGGATCGCACCCGCGGTCCTGCCGCATCTGCGCGATCGGCCGCTGACCCTCAAGCGTTATCCCAACGGGGTGGACCATCCGTACTTCTATGAGAAGAACTCGCCCTCGCACCGGCCCGAATGGGTGCAGACCGCCCAGATCAACGGAGTGCACTACACGCTGGCTCAGGACCGGGCGACGCTCGTATGGTTGGCCAATCTCGCTGACGTCGAGCTGCACACGTCACTGTCACTGGCCGAGCGTCCCGAGCGACCGTCGATGCTCGTGTTCGACCTGGATCCCGGAGCGCCCGCCGACGTCGTGCAGTGCTGTGAGGTCGCGCTCGTGCTGCGCGGCCTGTTCAGCGCCCTCGGATTGGAGAGCGTGGCCAAGACCTCGGGCTCCAAGGGCCTGCAGGTCTACGTCCCGCTCAACGCGGTCGTGAGCTACGAGGAGACCAAGCCGTTCGCGCGGCGGATCGCGGAGCTGATGGAGGCGCGGATGTCCGAGCTGGTCGTCTCGCGGATGACCAAGCGGCTGCGCCCCGGCCGGGTGCTCGTGGACTGGAGCCAGAACGACGCCCACAAGACGACCGTCACCGTCTATTCGGTCCGGGCCCGGGAGCGCCCGACCATCTCGGCGCCGGTCGGTTGGGAGGAGGTCCAGCGCTGCCACGACGAGCAGGACGCCGGACTCCTGAGCTTTGAGGGCGGCGCGGTGCTCACGCGGGTCGCCAGAGAGGGAGATCCGTTCGCGATGTTGCTCAGCACCCGTCAGCAGCTTCCGCGCGTCTGACCCCGGGCAAACGGGCAGACTAGGATGCAGGCCGCGATGGATCAGATCAAGCTCCGTAACCGTTTGCTCGTCGCCACCGGGATGTGGAAGGAGGCGACCGGCGAGGCACTGCCGCGCCTGGCTCCCGGGGACCCCGAGACCCAGATCGAAAGCTTCGAGCTGCAGCTCGTCGACCGGCTGTGGGAGACCGCCACACCCGAGAGCGCGCGTGACATCGCCGACCGCACGTGGGATCTGGTCCACGACCGGCCCGACCGCGATCCGGTCAAGGCGCGCGTCGTCGAGTGCCACGAGGCGCTGGCCCGGATGACCCGCCTGAGCGACTGAGGCCGCGTTCTGAAGCGGGAACGATGCCCCGGAGCCAGCCTTCCCGTCGACGGGCATCCCGCCTTACGAGTTCCCAGGGAGAGCGCTGCGGTTCACGCTTGGCACGGGCAGACTCAAGGTGGTCGGCCCCACGGTCGTTGACGGGCGCAGAGCGATCAAGCTCGTACCGGCCCACGGGACCGGCGACCGCGGCATCCGGACCGGTGAGTGCGACGTCACGCCCGGCACCTAACGAACATCCGTGCAGGTGAGCGGGCGGGTGGCGATTACGAGGACGGCAGGGCGCTGCGCCCCGCCGCGAGCTCGGGCCGGGGCTCACCGGCACGCTCGCGGGGCATACTCGCCGCCGTGTAGGCCTCGGCCTCGTCCAGCGTCTCGTGTTCGAGCAGCTGGACGACAAGGGCGTCGAGATTGGCCCGGTGAGCGATCAGCACCTCGGTCGCCTGGGCGTGCGCCGATTCGACGATCCGGTGCACCTCGGTGTCGACCAGCCGCTGGGTCTCGGCCGAGGTCTCCGAAACGCCGGGCAGCAGCGGGCTCTGACCGTCGGCGGGCAGCACCGCGACCGGGCCGATCGCCGGGCTCATCCCCCAGCGTCCGACCATGCCGCGCGCGATCCGGGTCAGCTGCTGGATGTCTGACTCGGCGCCCGTGGTGAGATCGCCGAACACGACCTCCTCGGCGATGCGCCCGCCCAGCGCGACCTTGATCTGCGCGAGCAGATGACGCTCGTCGAAGTTGAAGCGGTCGGCATCGGGCGCAGAGAAGGTGACCCCGAGCGCCTGACCGCGAGGGATGATCGAGACCTTGCGGACCGGGTCCGCGCCCGGCGTGAGCATGCCGAGGATCGCGTGACCGGCCTCGTGGTACGCGGTGCGGCGGCGGTCATCCTCGGAGATCATCACCTTGCGCGCCGCACCGAGCACGATCCGCTCCAGCGCGTCGGTGAGATCCTGGCGGGCGACGGTGTCGTGGTTACGCTTGGCGGCCAGCAGCGCGGCCTCGTTGGCGACGTTGGCGAGGTCGGCACCGACCATTCCCGGAGTCGACGCGGCGACGGCACCGAGATCGACGCCGGGAGCGAGCGGCACCGATCGGGTGTGCACGCGCAGGATCGCCTCGCGGCCCGCGCGATCCGGGGGGGAGACGACGACGCGACGATCGAAGCGACCCGGGCGCAGCAGCGCCTGGTCGAGCACCTCGGGTCGGTTGGTGGCGCCGAGCACGATCACGCTCTCGCGCGGGCTGAAGCCGTCCATCTCGGTGAGGATCTGGTTCAGCGTCTGCTCGCGCTCGTCGTGGCCGCCGGAGAGGTTGGGGCCGCCCGCGGAGCGAGAACGCCCGACGGCGTCGAGCTCGTCGATGAAGATGATCGCCGGCGCGGCCTGCTTGGCCTGTGAGAACAGATCGCGCACGCGCGACGCGCCGACCCCCACGATCATCTCGACGAACTCCGAGGCCGACATCTGAAAGAAGGGCACTCCGGCTTCGCCGGCCACGGCACGGGCCAGCAGCGTCTTGCCGGTGCCGGGCATGCCGCTCAGCAGCACCCCGCGCGGGATCCGGGCGCCGAGCTTTAGGTACTTGTCGGGCGTCTTGAGGAAATCGACGATCTCGGTCAGCTCCTCCTTGGCCTCGTCGATCCCGGCCACGTCCTCGAAGGTGATGCTCTGATCGGATGCCTCGACGCGCCGAGCCCGCGAGCGGCCGAAGGACATCAGGCCGCCGGCGCCGCCGCCGCCGGCCGCCGCTCGGCGGATGACGAAGAAGATGATCCCGAACAGCAGCAGCGTCGGGCCGAAGCCGAAGAGCAGGCTCTCGAGTACCGAGGGGCCGGCGTTTGGGGCCTGCGCGTCGATCGTCACGTTGCTCTTCTGCAGCAGCGCCTCAAGCTGCTGGTTGTTGGCAAACGACGGGACCTGGGTCTCGATGTTCGTCGTCGTCCCCGCGGTGCGATCGCTCGGCGGGTAACGGATCGCGTTCTTCAGCGTCCCCTGGATGGCGTCACCGGTCGACGAGATCTCTTTGACGTTGCCCAATCGGACCTGAGCCAGGAAGGTGGGGGAGTAAGGGATCCGGACCGGCTGGTTGGGCTGCAGCGCCTGGGAGGAGATCCACAGGTTCAGGGCGAGCAGCGCGACCACGACCGCGGCGATCCACAATCGCGAGCGCGTTGGGCCTGGCTTCTTGTCCCCGTCAGCGGCGCCCCGGCCGTCCGGGGCGGGCGTGACCCGCCAGCCCGGCGAGGGCTGGGGCGGGGGTTTCTGGCGTTCGCGCGGGAGCGTGGGGCGGCGGCTGGGAGGGTCGGCCATGAGCTTGATTGTGGCAGCCGTCAGAATCCGTCCAACAGGGCACGGAACATCTCGGCTCCGTGCACCCCGGCGCCCAGTGCGCCGGCCCGGTCGGCCAGCCAACGGTCCGAGGTGACAACCCGAAGCAACCCGGGGGCGGGCTCGGCGGCCAGACGCCGCATGATCTCGTCGTCGGCGGCGTCACGGCGTGGCCGCGGAGCGTGGGCGACCTCGATCACCGTCGAGCGGATCGGCGGCGAGGGCTTGCGTTCGAAGACGACCACAACGTCCTCGTTCTCGTGCGCCGCCCAACGCTCGAGGAGATCGACCAGGTGCAGCATCGCCGCATCGCGATTCTTCCACCAGCCGTCGGGGCGGGTGCCGATCACGTTCATGCCGTCCACGTACCAGCGCACGGGCCGCTCAGCTCTCCTCGCCGGGGCGGCGGCGATCGCGCTTGCGCTGTGATTGGTGGCGCTTGGCCTCCTGACGGCGCTTGACCGAGCCCTTGCTCGGACGCGTGGGCGTGCGCGGACGCAAGACGGTGAGCGCGCCCGCGAGGCGCTGGGCGAGCCGCTGCAGCGCGAGCTCGCGGTTCTGCGCCTGGCTGCGCGAGTCCTGGGCGATCGCGACCACGCGCGGCCCGAGCCTGGCGATCACCCGGCGCTTCTGCTCGAGGTTGAGGGACTGCGAGGCGGTGACATCGAACACCGCCTCGATCCGGCTGGCGGTCGTGTTGGCGTGCTGGCCCCCGGGTCCCGAGGAGCGCGACGCCCGGAGCTCGACCTCGCGCAGCGGGATCGCGGTCCGTCCGCGTACGGGCATCGGGTCATCCATGCCTGTCAGTGTGCCCGTCGCGCGCCCATCGGCATCGAACTGTGTCCGGCGCGTGAACGTTGTCCAGGGTGCAAGTCAGCTGCTCGGGACCGTGCTACCTTCCCGCCGCATAGGGCCGCTGATCCGTTTCAGCGGTGACACGCAGGTGCAGGCGCCGGGGTAGTCATCACCTCCGCGAGCAGCACTTTGAGTCAGAGGAGAGACCCCATGCCAACCGGAACGGTCAAGTGGTTCAGCGACGAGAAGGGCTTCGGCTTCATCACGCCCGATGAGGGCAGCCGGGACCTGTTCGTCCACCACTCGAGCATTCAGTCTGACGGCTATCGCTCACTCGCCGAGGGCGCGAAGGTGTCCTATGAGGAAGAGGCCGGCCCCAAGGGCCCGAAGGCGATCAACGTCAACAAGCTCTAGAGCTCTTCGGTCACCGGGCCTGGCTGTGCGTCGGCCGGGCCCGACCGTCGGTCGCTGATGGCCGACTGGGTCACCATCTCATCGCTGGCCACCGCCGGCGGTACGCTCGTGCTGGCGGTGGCGACATTCAGCTCGGTTCGGTCGGCCAACCGGTCGGCGCGGGTTGCCGAGCGTTCCCTGCTGGCCGGGCTGCGCCCGGTCCTGATCCCCTCCCGAGAGGATGATCCCGCCGAGCTGGTCCGTTTCGGGGACCAGCAGGTCCTGCGCCTGCGCGGTCATGGCGGAGCGATTGCGATCGGCCGCGACGCGGTCTACCTCGCGCTCGCGCTGCGCAACGGCGGCTCGGGCCTGGCCGTGATCCATGGCTGGCGAGTCAAACCGCGACCGTCCTTCAGCACCCCGCGTGAGGAGGGCGCGCCGGACGAGCGACCACCGCTGGAGCAGTTCCACCGCCAGCAGATCGATCTCTACATCCCGGCCGGCGACAGCGGGTACTGGCTCGGGGCGCTGCGCGACCCCGCCGAGCCGATCTACGACATCGTCCGCGGTGCGGCCACCGGCACCGACGGCGTCCAGGTCGATCTCCTCTACGGAGACCACGAGGGCGGCCAGCGTACGATCGTGCGCTTCGTGATGGCCCCGTGGCCCGCGGACGCCGACGGTGGCGAGGGCGACGGGAGCCCGGACGGCAAGCGCGTCACCGCCCTGCGCTACTGGAACGTGGACCGCGAGGACCCGCGCCAGTAGGCGCGAGTCAGGCGGCGGCCGGGGGCTCGGCGCCGGAATCGTCAGGGTCCGGGGGCACCGCGCCGGGCACACCCGGGTCGTTGCGCTTGGTCTCCCAGTCCTTGCGGACCTCGTCGATCCCGGTCTCGAGCTCGGCGTTCTCGCGCGCGAGCTCGTCGGCGCGGCGATCGAACTCGTCGGCCAGCTCCTCGTGTTCGTTGTGCTCTTCGTGCTCCATGGTGTGAGTGCTCAAGCGACCATGCCGTCCGCGGGCTCCAGTGGCAGTCCGGCCGCCGCCCATTCGAGCAGTCCGCCGGTCATGTTGTGGGCGTCGAATCCGTCCCGTGACAGGGCCTGCGCGGCCATCGCCGAGCGGGCTCCGCTGCGGCAGTAGAAGATCACCGGGTGGTCGCGATCGATGCTCGCCACCTCGGCGGCGAGGCGGCTGAGCTCGATCAGCCGGCCACCGGCGATCCGGCCAGCCGCGTGCTCGTCGGCCTCACGGACGTCGATCAGCTGGGTCTCGCCGCCGGCGATCTGATCGGCGACCTCGCGGGGGGTGTAATCGGCGCCCATCGCGCACAGGCTACCCGTCCCTGCCCGCGCGTTCGCTGCGGTGACCGGCCGCTCCTGTCGACACCGACGGAAGAGCACCGCCGGGCAGGGATCTTGCACGTTGGGTACGGTCCCCGCCGCCATCAGCACCCAGCCGGCGCTTGATCGCCTTCGCGACGACCTCGCTCCCAACTTCGGGGGTCCGGCCATCGCCTCGAGCAACGGCCCCGGTGGCGCACGGACCCGACGGGGAGCTCTCCGACGGAGGCGGCCACATGGTCCGCCACCCGACGGGTCTGTGACCGATCAGGCACGTCGGTGATGGCGTAGGATCGGGAATGCGATGTCCGCGCTCTCGGATCTGCACACCGTCCCCCAGGAGCACCTGGACTTCCGCGAGACGATCCTTGAGATCGCCCGGCAACGGATCGCGCCGCGGGCGGTCGAGGCGGTCCACGTCCTGGGCGGCTACGGCGACGTCAAGGAATATCGGTCGAGCGGATGATGGAAGACGCCAAGATCACCCAGAGCTATGAGGGCACCAACGAGATCCAGCGGCTCGTCATCGCCCGCACCATGAGGTAGATCCGATGCCCGGCCGGCCACCGACCGTGCGTCGGATCCTGCTCTCCGCGGTCGCGGCGCTGACCGTTGGACTCGGCGTCACGAGTGTGATCGCCGGGTTCAGTGACTCGCCGCCGATCCGCCTCATCCAGGGGATCGCCGTGTTCGGCGCCGGTGCCGTGCTGATCGGCGGCGCCGCGGTGTTGGTGATGTTCCGGCTCGCCGGTTGGAAGGACCCCGAGTCCGAGGAGGACTTCGAAGCTCTCGTGCAGCGGGCCGAGCGGCTGGCCGCCGCGGGTAGCTGGGGCGACGAGAACGATGGCCAGCTCGAGCCCGACGACGACGACGACGACGTGCAGCCGATCACCGAGGAGGAAGATTTCCGGGCGCTCGTGCGCTCGGCGGTCGACGATCTGCCGCTCGAGTTCCACCGCGCGCTCGAGCACGTCGCGATTGTCATCTCCGATGGCGGATGGCGCCGGCGGGCCTACGGGCTCTATCAGGGCGACACGATCGCGCATGACTTCTTCCACGACCGGATCATCATCTTCAAGGACACCCTGCTGCGGGACTATGGCCACGACCCCGACGCGCTCCGCGCGCAGGTGACGCGGACCGTCCGCCATGAGCTGGCTCACCATCTCGGCTGGGACGAGAAGGGCGTGCGAGGGCTCGGGTTGTAGGCGCAGGTGGCGTTCACCGAGGAGCCCGCGGCGCTGGCGCGCAGCCTGCACCGCCGCCGCGCCGAACTGGCGGCGGCGTGGGCCGGCGCCGATGCCGTCGTGCTGATCGGGGCCGGCGAGCTAATTCCGCGCCCCGGACGCGCCGACCTGACCTATCCATTCCAGGCCCATTCCGAGTACCTCTACCTGACCGACCGTAACCGGCCCGGCGGTGTCCTGGCCTTCGATTCGGCCGACGGCTGGACGGATTTCGTGGCGCCCGTGACCGCGGAGGAGGTGCTGTGGTCCGGAGCACCGGCCGACGGCGGCGAGGGGGTGGACGTGGCCGGCGTGGACGGCTGGCTGCAGGCACGGGCGGGGCGCCCGCTGGCCCGGCTCGGGACAGCGCTGCCGGGTCTGACCCCCGATGACGTACGGGCACGGGAGCTGCGCTATGACCTCAACGCGATCCGACGGCGTAAGGATGGCGTCGAGCTGGCGCGGATGCGCGCCGCGGCGGCGGCCACGGCGGCCGGCTTCGCCGAGACGGTGCCACGCCTGCGGGCGGGCGCGACCGAGCGCGAGATCCAGGTCGAGCTCGAACTCGCCTTTTTGCGCGCCGGTGCCGACGCGGTCGCCTACGACACGATCGTCGGCGCCGGAGCGGACGCCGCGGTGCTGCACTTCGCGCCCGGCCAGCGCCGCCTGGCCGACGGCGAGGTGGTCCTGATCGACGCCGGTGGCGAGGTGCGCCATTACGTCAGTGACGTGACCCGCACCTATCCGATCGGCGAGGGCTTCGACGCCGCGCACGCCGAGTGGCACGCGGTGGTGCGCGCCGCCCAGCTGGCCGCGGTCGAGCTGTGCACGGTCGGCACCGAGTGGCTGGATGTCCACCGGGCCGCCGGGGTCGTGCTCGCCTCCGGCCTGACCGAATTCGGCCTGCTGCACGGCGAGCCCGAGGATCTGGTCGAGAGCGGGGCGATCCGCCTTTTCTTCCCGCACGGAATCGGCCACCTCGTCGGCCTCGGGGTGCGCGATGCGGCGGGGCCGCTGCGCGAGCGCGAGACCGGTCGCCCCGGCCTGACCCGGATCGACCTGCCGCTCGAGCCCGGCCACGTGGTCACCGTCGAACCGGGCCTGTACATCGTGCCGGCGCTGCTGGCCGATCCCGACCACCACGCGCGCTACTCCGGCGCGGTGGACTTCGCCCGAGCCGAGGCGATGGCCGGCTTCGGTGGCATCCGGATCGAGGACAACATCCACGTCACCGCTGATGGCCCCGAGAACCTGACCGCGGCGATCCCGATGCTCTGAGCTTCGGGTCCGTAGCCTTCCCCGCCCCAGTCTCCATACCAGCAGGAGTCAGCCCGAATGTCCGAAGCCGTGATCGTCGACGCCATCCGCACCCCGATCGGGCGCGCTATGAAGGGGTCGTTGCGCGCCGTGCGCGCCGACGAGCTCGCGGCGCTGCCGATCCGCACGCTGATCGAGCGCAACCCGAAGGTGGACTTCGCCCAGACCACCGACGTGCTGATGGGCGCCGCCTCCGGGGTCGGCGAGCAGGGATACAACATCGGGCGCAACGCGGCGCTGCTGGCCGGTCTGGGCGAGAGCGTCCCGGGCTGCACGGTCAACCGCTTCTGCGCCTCCTCGCTGATGACGATCCGCATGGCGGCCCACGCGATCAAGGCCGGCGAGGGCGACCAGTACATCGCCGCCGGGGTCGAGGCGGTCTCCCGGGCCGGCCTCGGCGCGGGGATGATGGAGGAGGCCAAGAATCCGCGCCTGAACGGCTCGGAGGGGTCGGCATACGACGTCTACATGCCGATGGGGATGACGGCCGAGAATGTGGCCGGCCGCTACTCTGTGACCCGTGAGCAGCAGGACGAGTGGGCGGTGATCTCGCAGGCCCGCGCCGTCGAAGCTCGTGATAGTGGGCACTTTGACGCTGAGGTCGTGCCCGTCCGGGTGCCGGCGCATGAGGAGTCCGACCGCGAGGGCAACACTGTCTCGGTCGACGAGGCTGTGGTGCGCCACGACGATGGGCCCCGGGCCGGCACGACGATGGAGGTGCTGGGCAAGCTTAAGCCGGCCTTTCGCCCCGACGGCACCGTGACAGCCGGCAACTCGTGTCCGCTCAACGACGGCGCCGCCGCTGTGCTGGTCATGTCCGACACCCGCGCGGATGAGCTCGGCCTGGAGCCGATGGCGCGGATCATTGCCTCCACGGTGGCCGCCGTCCGTCCCGAGGTGATGGGCATCGGCCCGATCCCGGCCATTCAGGCCCTGCTCAAGCAGACCGGGATGAGCATGGACGAAATCGACATCGTCGAGATCAACGAGGCCTTTGCGGCTCAGATCGTCCCCTGCCGCGACGAGTTGGGGATCCCCGAGGAGAAGCTCAACCCGTTCGGCGGGGCGATCGCCCTCGGCCACCCGTTCGGCATGACCGGCGCGCGGATCATGACCACCCTGATCAACGGCCTGCGCACCACGGGCGGTCGCTACGGGATCGAGTCGATGTGCGTGGCCGGCGGGATGGGCCAGGCGATGCTGATCGAGCGGCTCAGCTAACGCTTGCCCGTGACTGCTCAGGACGCGTCGAGCCCTTCGTTTCTGGCCGCCCGAAGGACCTTTTGGTCAAACGAGGCCAGGCTCGACTTGATGTACTTGGCGGTCGCCAGGCAGTAGGCGTCGGGAAGACTGATGGGATGGCGCTGTCGGAGTCTGGCCGCCTCCACACCGATGGTCTGATTGGGAAGGTGAACTTCGATGCCGAGCGCGGCGATCGCCTCCCGAGCGGTGGCTAGGCGCCCCGGAGCGGCTGCGGGAGCGGTCAGCACTTCGCTGAGGTTGACCACGCTGATGGTCACGGCATCCTGCTGCTGGCGCCACCGTGTGAGGAGGCGGCGCGCACCGGCGTGGTGGGCGTCCCGACTGTCCAGTGCGCCGATGAGAACGTCGGCGTCGAGCAGTCGCCTCACCGCTCCGCGTCCTCGGCGTCGAGCTGATCCAGATACCCGGGTGGGTAGACGCCCGTCAGCGCGCCGAAGGCATCGTCAAAGGACAGGGCCGCACGGCGGACCCGAAGCTCGCCATCCCCGGCCGCCTCAACGGTCACGGCCTCGCCGGCACGAAGGCCGGCCTCCTGGAGCGCCGCCACCGGAATCGTGACCTGGTTCTTGGTAG
>JALYZB010000297.1 GCA_030945945.1 Actinomycetota bacterium
TCTATGACTGGATGGGCGTGGCCAAGGCGGCGCTGGAATCGGTCGCGCGCTATCTGGCCCGGGACCTCGGTCCGGCCGGCATCCGCGTCAACCTCGTCGCCGCCGGCCCGCTCGGCACCGTCGCCGCTCGGGGGATCCCGGGGTTCGAGGCGCTGGCCGAGCTGTGGCGCGCCCAGGCGCCACTGGGTTGGGACGTCGCCGATCCCGGCCCCGTGGCCCGTGCGATCTGCTGGCTGCTGTCTGAGTACGCGCACGGGATCAGCGGCGAGATCGTCCACGTCGACGGCGGGTTTCACGCCGTTGGCGCGCCGCCGGTCTGGGATGGATCGGCGGCCGATTAGCGGAACAGATCCTCGGCGGCGCCGCGCAGCAGCGGCGCCACCCCGGGGCCGTCCTGGTCGGTCACGTGGCGTTGAGCGCCGGTGACGAGCACAGCGGGCTGCATCGCGTCCTTGCCTCGGGCGAGGTCCGCCGCGGCCGCAAGCTCGTCGGCGGCGGCGATCAGAGTCGCCCTCAGCACGCGGCCCCGGCCATCGGTGCGCCCGCGCCAGTCCTCGAGCGGCGCCAGTCCGGCCGCGCCGATCGCGACGTCGACCTGGCCGTGTCGCCACGCCCGCCCGAACGAGTCCGTGATCAGGACCGCCGGCGCCGTCCCCCGGCGCGCCCGCAGACCGGCCCGGATCTCGCGTGCCGAGCGGTCTGGATCAGCGGGCAGCAGGATCACCGTGTCGTCGTCGGGAGCGTTGGACGCGTCGACGCCGGCGTTGGCGCAGACGAAGCCGTGGTGGGTGACCGCGATCAGCACGCCGTGCTCGGCGCGGCGGACCTCGGCGGACTCGTCGAGCACGACCTGGACGTGGCGCGGATCCTTGTCGAGCCGGGCAGCGAGCTCCCGGGCGCGATCGCCGGGGGTCACCTCGCTCAGCCGCCGGGTGCGGCCCTCGGCCTTGGAGACGATCTTGTGGGCGAGCACGAGCACGTCCAGCGGGCCGCCCCCGTCAGCGGGCAGTGCGCTGTGCAGCAGCGCGATCAGGTCGTCTCCGGCTCGGACCTCGGGCAGACCGTCGAGAGCGGTTGCGCCGATCACGACTCGGTCTCGCGCATCCGCGCGAGCTGCAGGATCATGCCGCGCGTGTGGGCGGCGCCGCCGCGCACCCGGCCGAGCGTGGCCTCGATCTCGGTCAGATCCTCGGGGGTGTCCACGTCGAGGGCGAGCGAGGGCAGGACAACCGTGCGGGCCTCCAGACCGGCGGCCTGGGCCTTCTGCTCATGCCGGGCACAGCTACCCGGGCCGAAGGCGGGCCCGAACATGCCCGGCGGGGAGATCAGCAGCGCGTTGGTGCCACTCCCGTGACGGTCGGGCACGATCGCGACCGAGCGCGCGGACGCGGGGGCGCTGATCAGCTCGGTCAGCTCCGCCGGGTCCAGCAGCGGACAGTCACCCGGGACGAGCAGCACCCGCTCGGCGCCGGCCTGCCGGGCGTGGTCGATCCCCCGGGCAGCGGCCTGGTTGTGGCCGCGCTGATCATCGTCGATCACCTCGGCGCCGTAGCCCTGGGCGATCTGCTGGGCGACCGTGTCCGCGGACACGACGAGGATCCCACTCAGCGCCGTGGTACGGCGCAGAGCGATCAGTACGTCAGCGAACATCGCCTCAACCAGGGCCCGCCGGGGGTGAACGCCGAGGGTGTCGCGCAGGCGCTGCTTGGCCTGGTCAAAGCCCTTGAAGGGGAGGATGGCGAGCGGCATGGACACGGGTCAGCCCAGCGCGAGCGCGAACTCAAGGGTCTCCCGCGCGACCCGGGCCCGGGCCGGTGCGGTGTCCATGAGCACATTGGTCTCGAGCACCGGCAGGCCGTCGATGCGCACGTCGGCGACCAGGCCGTCGATCAGCCCGGAGTAGAGCTCGGCGACGCCCTCGGCTGAGACCGGCACACCGACCCCCCGCATGCAGGCTGCCGTCGGGCCCTTGAGAACCTCCCCGGCGACGATCGGGCTGACCGCCACGACGGGCGCGGGCGCCGCCGCGATGGCCTCGCGCAGGCCGGGCAGAGCGAGGATCGGTCCGATCGAGATGACCGGGTTGGACGGCCCGATGATGATCGTCCGTGCGTGCCCGATCGCCTCGAGCACCTCGAGGCTCGGCGATGCGCAGCGGGCGCCGCGAAAGTCCACATCGGTGATCTCGCCCTCGCCCCGGTTACGGATCAGGAACTCCTGCAGCCCCCACCAGTGAGCATCGCTGAGGACGCGGGTGCGGACCGGCTGGTCACTCATCGGCAGCACCTGGGCGGGCACGCTCAGCGCGGCGGTGATCGCGGCCTGCGCCTCGGTGAGCCGGTCGCCGGCCGTCAGCCGGTGGGCACGCTCCAGACCGTAGGCGAGGTCGCGGTCTCCGAGCTGAAACCAGACGTCGACGCCGAGCTCGCGCAGTCCGTCCATCACTGCGAACGTGTCACCTCGCAAACCCCAGCCACGGCTGTCGATCCGGTCCGCCAGCCAGAAGCTGACGAGGTCGGGATCGGGGGAGACATAGGCGCCGTGGATCTCGATGTCATCACCCGTGTTGGCGATCACCACCAGCTCGCCGGGCCCGGTCGCATCGACCATGCCGCGGGCCAGCTTGGCGCCACCGGTCCCGCCGGCGAGCACGACAACCGGGGGGGAGGGGGCCGACACGGTGGTGCAGTCTAGGTCGAGGCGCCCTGGTCACGCCGATGACGCGGCGGCCAGCTCCGCGTCCAGGGCGTCGACCATGGTCAGGGCAAGGCCAAGGACACGGTCGGTGGCGGCGGGGTCGATCGCGTCGGCACGATCGTCGGGGAGGTGTGAGAGCGGGGCCAGTCCCTGGGGGTCAAGGCCCCCGAGGGTGATCGCGGGCAGCCCGAGTCGACGCGCGGGCAGAGCGGGGGAGCCGCCCCGCCCCCGGTGAGGACGCGCCCCGGGCACCCCAGTTGCGGCGGTGGCTGCGAGTGCGATCAGGCGCCCGCCGAAGCGCAGCGGAACCAGGCTCCCGTCAGACGTCCACCAGCAGGGGTCGCCGTGCGCACTGGCGGCGAGCCCGAGGACGACGGTATCGGTGCCCGGAGGGGAGGGGTGCGCGCGCAGATGGTGCGACAGGCCGGCGCCCGAGCCGTCACCGGCGCCGGTCAGGACGAGCTCGACAGCGACGGCGCGGGGCGGGGAGACATCGAGAGCACGTACCAGGGCCAGGGCGACGCCGACCCCGCTGGCGTTGTCGCCGGCGGCCGGCCCCACGCGTGAGGACGCCTGTTCAAGCAGCAGGGCGAAGGCGAGGATCAACGCCACCGTGACGATCAGCTGGGCGATCGCCACGGAGCGGCCGGTGTCCCCACTGCGGCGCAGCGCGGCGATGACCAGGGCGCCTACGGCATCCAGCAGCAGCCAGGCCCGCCACCCGGGCGCCCGGCCACCGGTTCCACGGCGCAGGGCGGCCGCGGCGCGACGCAGGGCGGGGCGGTAGACGAGCCCCATCCGCCCCGCGTCGTAGTTGGCGCAGACAATCAGCCGGACCCGACGTTGGAGGTCGGGCGCGGGGAAAACCACGTTCTGGCTGGCGCGCTCGGGGGACAGGCGCCGCCCCGGCGAGACGCCGGTGACTGCGTCGGCGAGGACGAACACGATCGCGGCCAGCACCAGGGCGCCGCCGAGCGTCGGAGAGCCGATCGAGACCAGGCTGCCGGCCAGGGCCAGCGCAACGTGCCACGCCTGCGCCAGCGCCCACTCCGGGCGCAACCAGAAGGTGTCCACAGACGCGGTGCGTCGCGCGCCGGCGATCTCGCCGGCCAGCCATTGGGCCGCCCGGCGCTCGGCGTTCGTCCCCCCGCCCCGCTCGGCGAAGCCGGTCAGGGCGGTAACCGTGTCAGCGGCAGCCATGGCCGCGCATGATTCCAGGGCGGACCGCATCATGTACAACGAACGAGATGACCGACCGTGATCTCGAGACTGAACTGCTCGTCATCGCTCGTGACGCGGCGCGCGCCGCCGCCGCAGCGCTGATGCCGCGGTTCGGCACCGTCCACGAGACCCGCGCCAAGAGCAGCCCGACGGATCTCGTCTCCGAAACCGATGTGGCCGCCGAGACGGCGATCCGCCGTGTGCTCGGCGAGCGCCGCCCCCGGGACGCGATCCTCGGTGAGGAGGGCGGGGCGACCGGCGACGGTGAGCTGCGCTGGGTCATCGATCCGCTGGACGGGACCACGAACTTCCTGTTCGGCGTGCCCCAGTTCGCGGTCAGCGTCGCCTGTGAGGATCGCGACGGCGCGCTGGCCGGGGTCGTCCTCGATCCCGTGCGCGACGAGATCTTCACCGCCACCCGGTCGGGTCCGGCGCTGTTGGACGGGGCGCCGATCGCCGGCTCGAAGCGGGACGAGCTGGGCAGCGCGCTGATCGCGACCGGGTTCGGCTACGCGGCCGAGGTCCGCGCCCGGCAGGCTGAGGTGCTGACCCGGGTCCTGCCCCGGGTGCGCGACATCCGGCGGGCGGGCGCGGCGGCCCTGGACCTCGCGTGGTGTGCCTGCGGGCGCTATGACGGCTACTGGGAGCGTGGCGTCAAGCCCTGGGACGTCGCCGCGGGCAGTCTGATCGCGGCCCGCGCCGGACTCTCGCTGGCGCGCCTGCCCGAGCGCGGCGCCGATCCCGCGGGACTGCTCGCCGCCCCCGCGGCGGTACTCGACGAGCTGTTCGCGCTGATCCTCGGCGAGACTGCGTAGCCAGGTTCGCGGCGCCGGCCGCGTCTAGACTCCGGGCCCCCGCGGCGGTGGTGGAACGGTAGACACGATGCCCTCAAAAGGCATTGTCCTTCGGGACGTGTGGGTTCGAATCCCACCCGCCGTATCGAGGAATGGCTCGATCGCCGGCGCGTCATCCGCGGCGAGCGTCAGGCGGTCTGCGTCTGCGGCCCGCGGGCGACCGTCGTCGAGCCCCGCTTGCCGGCCTCCTCCTCGGTCACCTCGAGCTCGACGTTCCAGCCCTGGGCGAAGCCAATCATGCACACCACGATCAGCAGCAGCTCGACCGGGATCAGCAGCACGGTCAGCGTCCCGAGCGTCGAGGTGCCCAAGCCGCCGCCGCCGAACAGCGAGCCCGCTGCGGCGTAGCCATGGTGGTTGCGATCAAACCAGCTCGTTCCGGCCAGGCCGGTGCCGGCGATCACGGCGATGATGAGCAGCAGGATGCCGAACATTGCGGCGATCGGGAGCAGGCCTCGCGACCACCGCAAGATGTAGAACGCGAACACGAGATAGATCGCGCACCAGACGAAGTTGACCGGCCTCATGCCCTGGAGCTTGCTCCAGCCCCCAAAGGTGAGAACGAGCATCAGGGCGACGGAGCCGATCAGGACCAGGACGACGAGCAGCCGTGTGAGCTTGCATATCGCCTTCTCCCGGTTGGGATGGATCACGGCATAACCGGGCCTGACGTTCCGTACCTGGGCCACGGACCGGCACGATACCTCCTGGGGCCCGCCGCGGGCAGCAGTTTGCCGAGCGACAATGCCCAGACCGTGCCCGCGCGCTCGACACCGCTCCCGGCCCAGACGTCCGTGGTGATCGTCGGCGGCGGGGTGATGGGCACCAGCGCGGCGTTTCATCTCGCCGAGGCCGGGGTCGACGTCGTACTGCTCGAGCGGGGCACCCTCGGCGGCGGGTCGACCTCGCGCGCGGCCGGTGGCGTGCGGGCCCAGTTCTCCGATGCGCTCAACGTCCAGCTCGCCCAGCGCAGCCTCGGGGCGTTTCGAGACTTCGGCCGCCGGCCCGGGTGGGAGATCGATCTGCACTCGGTCGGCTACCTGTTCGTGCTCAGTCGCTCCCACGATGTCGCCGCCTTCGAGGCGAGTGTGGCGCTCCAGAACGAGTACGGCGTTCCGTCCCGGATGCTCAGCGCCGATCACGCCCGCCGGCTGTGCCCGCTGCTGGCCGGCGAGGACATCCTCGCCGCCGCGTTCTCGCCCGAGGACGGGTACGTGGCGCCCGAGGCGGTGGTCGCCGGGTACGCGTTCGCCGCCCGCGCCCTCGGCGCGGAGCTTCGCACGGGATGTGAGGTCCACGGGATTGAGGTGCACGGTGGCGCGATCACGGCGGTTCACACCACGGCCGGAGCGATCCGGACCGGCACGGTGATCTGCGCGGCCGGGGCGTGGTCAGCGGCCTGCGGGGCGATGGCCGGGGTCGCGCTGCCCGTCACGCCGCTGCGGCGGCAGATTCTCTTCACCGAGGCGATGACGGGGCTGCCTGACCGGATGCCGATGACGATCGACTTCGCCTCGAGCATGTACTTCCACCGCGAGGGCCCGGGTCTGCTGGTCGGAATGTCTGACAGCGCCCAGACGCCCGGTTTCTCGGTGCAGAGCACCGATGACTGGATTCCGGGCCTGCTCGAGGTCGCCGCGCGCCGGGCGCCACGGATCGCCGAGGCCGGGATTCGAGGCGGCTGGGCCGGGCTGTATGAGATGACCCCGGACCACAACGCGATCATTGGGGAGGCGCCGGGCGTCTCGCGCTTTCTCTACGCGACCGGATTCTCGGGCCACGGCTTCCTGCAGGGGCCGGCGGTCGGTGAGATCCTGTGCGACCTCGTGCTCGAACGCGAGCCGTTCGTCGACGTCGGACCGCTGGCCGTCGAGCGGTTCGGCGCCGGCGAGCTGCGTCCGGAGTTCCATGTCGTCTGATCGGCGGCGATGCGGGGCGCGGACCGTGTCGTGCAGGGGCTCGATCGCTTGGTGGGGGAGCTTGTCTTCGGCCTGTCCAACCTCGCGATCTGGCGGGCGCTGGCCGGGTCGTCGATTCGCCCGATCACCGCCGGAGCGCGGGCGCTGGCCGCCCCGAGTGGCCCGGTCTCCCCGCGCTGGTACCGGCGCCGTCAGGCCTGATTCTGAGCGCCGCGGTCGGACACCCCGGCTGGGCCGGTACCCGCGAATCACGGCGGCCGCGGCCTGAGGCGAGCCTAGAATCAGGGCCGACGCCAGCGGGCGTGGTGAAACGGTAGACACGCCGGCTTTAGGTGCCGGTGGGCGAAAGCTCGTGTGGGTTCGACTCCCTCCGCCCGCATTGCCAACCTTCGGCAGAGCGACGCGCAGCCGAAGGTTGGCCTGCGTGGTCGTCGGCCCCCGGCCAAGACCTGAAAGACTGTTCAGGTATTCTCGCGATGTAGCCGCGGAGCCAACCTCCACCCGCCCGACGACCTCGATCCCGAGTTTGTTCGGGATACGGCTGAGACGATGCAGGCGCTCGCGACCCGAGCCGCCTGCGGACCCTCGGTCGCCTGCACGCCGATCCGTGCCCGGTCAACGAGCTCGCATCCGCGGTGGCATTGGAGCCATCCGCAGTCTCGCATCAGCTTCGGGTGCTGCGGCATCTCGGCCTGACCGTCGGGCGTGCGCGGGCACGACCACCACGACTGAGCTACGTCGCGAGACGTGAGCCGGTGGCCTCTGGATACCATCGACTCTCCCCTAGGGGAGTGAGTTAATGGCTATGCGCGCGGTCTCCAAAACCGTGAATCCGGGTTCGAATCCCGGCTCCCCTGCTCGATGAGACCCCACACTGTCTGCCACACCTTCCACACGGAGCGGCGGCGGGAGTTCATCCACATCACGAGGACGTCGCCGATGCGGTGCGCGAGGCCGGGGTCGCCGAGGGTACGGCGATCGCCAGCGCGATGCACATCACCGCCGGGTCTGGATCAACGACGGGGACGCCCATCTCAAGAACCTGCTCGTGCACCACAAGGTGATCGTTCCGGTGACCGAGGGCGGCTGGACCTCGGCCCCTGGCAGCAGGTCTTCTACTGCGAGTTCGGCAGCGGCCGCCCCAAGCGCCCGGTGATCAAGGCGCTGAGGGAGTAGGCCGCGGTACCATCGGGGTCCATTCGCGGGCGAAGTGTTGTGGTTGCACAAAAGCCTTCCAAGCTTTTAGGGCGGGTTCGATTCCCGTCGCCCGCTTGGCTCGTCGCGCTCGGGCGTCCGATCTCCCGTTGGCATCGGGCGAGATCCGTGTCAGCCCAGCGCCAGTTATGATCGGTCGCGACCACGGGGAGTGGCGCAGTCTGGTAGCGCACCCGGCTGGGGGCCGGGCGGTCGCAGGTTCAAATCCTGTCTCCCCGATATAGGAAAGACCCTGCTAATCGGGGCCTTTTGCGGTTAGAGAGGTGAGCACAGGAACGGACTGACGGTCCAATTTCGGTCCAATTTATTTCAGAACTCATCTTCGCCGCTCGTTGCGTGAGAGAAGGTTGAGCCTGTGCAGGCGCCGGCACTCGGCATTTGGGCAACGGCGAACGTGGGGCCGGATGGGGCGCCCGCTCGAACCGTGTCGCGAGCGCCAAGCGCTTAGGTCCTGCGCCGAGTGGCGAGCGGTCGAGGCGCTGACGTGCTTTCAGAGCTCATGCTCGCGGCCTCGAGTGCATCGAGCCATGCTTCAACGGCGGATTCACGAAAGCGCCGGTATCGCCCCAACCGAACGTGGGGGATCGATCCTGATCTTGCCTGGGACCAGACCCACTGGGGCGTTACGCCCAAACGTCCGGCGATCTCCTCTGCGGTAAGTAGTCGATCCAAGGTCTCGTCTCGCTCTGGCTGTCTATCAACAGCATAACGAAAACTAACGCGACTTGCGTTGATTACGCGTCGTCCATTCCCCGGATCGCACGTCGCTCCGGTTCAGCGCAACTTCGACCTAGGTCGCACGTTTCAGCTTGTGGGTAAAGCCCGTTCTTGGCGTTGGTGCCTGCCGTGACTCTGGCTCCCCGCTTGGGCGTCAATCGTGTGGGCGCATGGAGCCAGCCGACGACCAGAGTTCGCCCTGCTGATCGCCGAGAGCAGGGCGTCGAAGATAGGCTTCGGATGCGTGCCTGTGCGTAGGCAAGGTTCGGCACGTCGGTCTCGGATTTGGCGAATCTCAGGACTGGGTCCGTCGCGCCCTGCTTCTGGGACGCCGCGGGTACCGCGCCGGGCGACCGCTGGGCGATAGCGGCCGATCGGAGTCATGGCGAAGCACGAGCCGAGCTGGCGGCGTCCCAGGACGGAAAGCGGTCCCCGCTGGCTGCCGCCGCGTGGAGCCGGAACCATTTGTTGCTCGCGGGCAAGTCGGCAATCTGGGCTGCTGTCGGGGCGGGTCGTGTGGGATGCTCAGCTGATGCCCACGGCCAACGTCGGAGCGCTGGTCGGACGAGAGCGGGAGGTGGAACTGCTCGGACGGTTGCTCGAGGGCGTCCTGCGCGGCGCGACGGAAACGGTGGTGATTGAGGGCGAGGCCGGGATCGGGAAGTCGCGACTGCTCAGCGGCCTGGCCGATGCCGCTGGCGATCTTGATGTGGCGGTCCTGCGTGGCGCGGGGCACCCTCTGGAGCGCACCCGTCCGTTCGGGCCGCTGGTCGATGCGCTCGGGCTTCGGGCCGGTTCGTCCGACGTGCGCCGGGCGGCGATCGGGAAGCTGCTGTTGGGCGAGGATCCCGCGGGCGCTGGGGCATACATGCCGGGGCAGCTGCAGTTCCGGGTGGTCGAGGAGGTGATCGATCTGATCGAGGCGATCTCGGACCAGGGTCCGCTGATGCTGATGCTGGACGACCTGCATTGGGCGGAGGGCGCGACGCTGCTCACCGTTGGCTGGGCGATGCGGCGCTTGACCGCTGTTCCGCTGATGCTCGTGACGGCGGTGCGGCCCGCTCCGCGCTCGGCCGAGCTCACGCAGTTGCTCGATGACGCCGCGCGGCTGTCGGCCACGTTCGTGCGCCTCGCGCCGCTAGCCGATCGGGATGTCGAAGTGCTGAGCGAAGCCGAGCTTGGCGTACCGCTGGGTCGGAGCGTTTCGGACGTTGTGCGGCGCTGCGGAGGGAATCCGCTGTGGGTGGTGGAGCTGCTGCGGGCACTGGGGTCCGAGGGGCGGATCGATCGTCGCGGCGGACTGGCAGAGCTGGGGGCGGGGGAACTGCCGGGCTCGGTCCGGGAGCTCGTGACGCGGCGGCTCAGCTACATGCCCGAGACGGCGGTCAAGGCGCTGCGCACTGCGTCGCTCCTCGGGGAGTCGTTCTCGCTCACGGATATGGCCGCGGTCACCGGCCGCCGCGTGCCGGACCTCGTCGATGACCTCGCGCCGGCGTTTGCGGCCGGACTCGTGGCCGACCATCGCGGCGTGCTCGTGTTCCGCCACCAGCTCGTCCGTGACGCGATCTATGAGGCGATCCCAGAGGCGGCGCGGGTTGCGCTGCATCGTGATGCGGCTGATGCGCTTGCCGCGGTGGGTGCGCCGTTTGAGAAGGTGGCCAGCCAGCTCGTGCTCGGCGCGGTCGCGCCCGATGTAGAAGCCGCCGCGGGACTGCGGCGCGCCGCAGGGGAGGCGGCGCCGCGGGCCCCTGGCGTCGCGGTCGACCTGTTGCGACGGGCTGCGGAGCTGCTACCGGCGGACGATCCAGGGCGCGACGGCGTGCTCGCGGAGCTCACCGAGTGCCTGGTGCGGATCGGGAGCGTGCCAGAGGCGACGGCGATCGCGGAAGCTGTATTGCGACGGCCGCACGACGCCGCGGTCGACGTTCCGCTGCGGTTCGCGCTGATCGATGCTCTGTCGCTCCAGCGCCGTGGGGTGGACCTGATCGAGCACGTCGACGCGGTACTCACCAACCCACAGGCGTCGCTGGCTGACCAGGCCCGGGCGCTGGGTCTCAGCAGCTTCGGCCGGCAGTTCTACGGCGACTCGGTGGGAGGCGAGGCGGCAGCGCGCCGCGGACTCGACCTCGCCGAGCGGGCCGGGGACCGCGCGATGGTGGCGTGGAACCTGTGCGCGCTCGGCGGCGCGATCACGACTCAGGGGCGGTATGCGGAGGCGCTCGAGGCGACCGGCCGAGCGGTCGAGGTCGCGTTCCATCCACCCGACCACCAGGCGAGGATGCGCGGACCGAACATGCTGCACGGGATGGTGTTGGGTGACGCCGACCGGCTCGAGGAGGCGGCGGCGACGCTCCACACGGCGGCGGAAGAGTGCGCCGCCGTCGAGTCGTGGTACCTGCTCGCGGACATCCAATTGCTTGCTTCCGAGGTCCGGCTGCTGCGCGGCGGGTGGGACGAGACGGTGCCCGAGATCGAGGGCGGGATCGAGTTCGCACGCGAGCGCGGGAACCTGATCACGCTTCCCCGGTTGCATGCCCACCTTGCGATCGTCGCCGCCGCCCGCGGCGACGCCGCGGCGGGCGAAGCGGTGCTCGGCCCGTTCGCGGGTGAGCTGAGTTCTGAGAGGCCGGGTTTCGGAGCCGAGTACGTCTTCTACGCGGCGGCGTTTGTCGCCGAGGTGGCCGGGCGACCGGAGGCGGCGCTCGAGTACCTGCGTCGCTTCTGGGAGCACGACGCGCTGCGGGATAACCGGAACGGCCACCGTTTCGTCGCCCCGGCGCTGACGCGCCTCGCGCTCGGACTCGACCGGTTGGAGCTCGCCCGCGACGCGGCTGACGGCGCCGAGCGTGCCGCGAAGCTCGCCGCTGAGGTACCGAGCGTTCGGAGTGCCGCGCTGCGCTGCCGCGGACTGATCGAGCGCGACCCGGCACTGATGACCGAGGCGGTCGCCCTCGCTCGCTCGTCGGGTCGCGTGCTCGATCTCGCCGGCGCGTGTGAGGATGCCGCCGCGGTTCTCGCCGGGTGCAGCCCGGCGACGGACGCGCGGGCTCTCCTGGAGCAGGCGATCGATCACTACGAGGCGCTCGGCGCGACGTGGCTCATCGCCCGCGCGAACGCGTCACATCGTTCGCTGGGAGGCCGACGCGGCAGCCGTGGCACGCGCTCCCGAGCGCAGACCGGCTGGGAGAGCCTGACCCGGAGCGAGCGCGCGGTCGCGGAGCTCGTCGGCGAGGGGCTCACCAACCGTGCGATCGGAGAGCGGCTCTTCATCTCGCCGCACACGGTCAACAGCCATCTCCGCCACGCCTTTCAGAAGCTCGATGTGTCAACACGCGCCGGCCTGGCCGGCAAGCTGCCTCCAACCCACCGATCAGGCTGAGTGTCGGGCGCAAGTTCACCTGAACGAGTGATGTTTCGCCAACCACAGCGGCGCAGACTCGCCCTTCCCACTCAATTCTCCCAGGAGGACACCATGCCAAGCATCGCTTTCGTCGCACCGATCGTTCCGGGCAAGACCGACCTGCTCCGCCAGGCCGCGGAGTCGCAGGCCCCGGGCGGCGAGCGCCGCACGGCGTACGAGGCCTCCCGCGAGCGCCACGGGATCACGCGCGAGGCGTCGTGGATCCAGCCGACCCCGATGGGAGACCTCACCGTCGTCTACATCGAGGCCGACGATCTCGAAGCGATGTTCGACGGCTTGGGCAGCTCCCAGGACCCGTTCGACGTCTGGTTCCGCGAACAGACACGCGAGGTCCACGGCATCAACATTGAGGACGGCGTGCCATCACCGGAGCAGATCCTCACCTTCGAAGCCCACACGACGGCCGCATAGCACCCCAACCGCGTGCACCTTTCGCCGAGCGGCGCCTGGACCTTCCCCCGGCACCGCTCGGCGCTCCGCGTCGATGGGCGCGGGCCCGCCCGACCCCCGACCACTTGACGATGCCTCGGCGACGCAGCCGCCATGCCGAAGCTCGCGACGCCAACGCCGTCCGGCGATGAGCAACTTGGCTACAGGCGTCTCAAGTCGGCTGACGCTCGCCTTCCTTCTCAGAGCGCCGCCGGCTCGGGTTGCAGTCCGCCACGATCCCCTCATCGCTCACGCGCATCGGACCTGCTTCCGGGTCGGGACGGGCCTCCGGTCCTACTCGCCGCCCGCCCCGCTCTGCGCGGAATCCGAGACGCTCAGCACGCGCTCGGTTAGGGTGGCGGTGACGGATCAGCCTCGGCTTCGCCGACGCTGACAATCACGGGCCGCGAATGGCCCTCGAGCCTCGAGGAGGCACGCTTTGGTAGCTCAGAACAGGATCTCGGCGGTGGTCGGCTCGACTGATCTCGAACGCAGCCGCGAGTTCTACGAGGACAAGGTCGGCCTGACCTTGTCTCCCGAGACGATCCCGAACCACCTGCTCTTCGAGGGTGGGGACGGCACGACGCTGCTCGTCTACGGGCGCCCGTCGCCAAATCTGGCCGACCACACCCAGGTGCGGTTTTGGTGCACGGACGTGGCCGCCGACGTGAGCGAGCTCGTGAGGCGCGGGGTGGAGTTCGACCTAGTCGAGTTCGGCGATTTCAAGATGGTCGACCACGTGCTCACGACGCCGGTCGGCAGCTCAGCGTGGTTCAAAGACCCGGATGGCAACACGATCCAGCTCATCCAGCCTGCTTAGCGTCGCCGCTCCGCCGCCGAGGACGGGAAGCCACTCGCCGCCGCCGAAGTATCGCCCGAGCCAAGGCTCGAGACCCGCATTCTGTTCCGCTCGATACTCAGCGCCGATCGTTCGGTGCGCCCGCAACGCGCGGAAAGCAGGAGCCACGGCGGCAATGACCTCGTTGCTGCTCAGTCGCCATTCCGGCACTCTCGACCAGCTCGCCACAGAAGGCAGCCATCCTGACGTCTCACAGGGGATCCCCAGGCGGACAATCCGTCTCAGTCCGGCTACTTCCCAACACGCACCCACCCATCACACTGCGCACCCGCAA
>JALYZB010000267.1 GCA_030945945.1 Actinomycetota bacterium
GCAAGGGCGGCGAGGATCGCGATCCACCACGGCAGGTTGACCGGCGGCGCAATCAGCTCCGCGATGATGAACGCACCGACGGCGGCGGTGTAGCCGACCGACAGGTCGATCTCGGACAGCAGCAGGGCGTAGATCTCGGCCACGCCGAAGAGGATGTACTCGGCCGCCTGGGTGAGCAGGTTGACGATGTTGCCCGAGGTCAGGAATGTCGGCTGCTCGATCTGGAAGAAGATCACGATCGCGATCAGGCCGCCGATGATCGGCAGCGCGCCGCTCTCGCCGTTGCGGATCCGCGTCATCCACGCGCGCATGTACTCGTGCAGCGATCCGGCGAGAAGCTCGGGGGCGGCGGCGCTCAGCGCGGCATCGTCCACCGCCGGGGCATCGGGTTCAGGGACGCGGCTCGGGGCGTTGGGCTCGGCCGGAGCCTCCGTGCTGTCTGCGCGATCGGGCAAGTCTCTCTCCTCCTAGGACGCCGACGGGGCCGCCGGGCTAGCTCCCGCGGACGTGGGGCCGGCGGTCCCTGTCGTCATGTACTCAACCACGCTCTGGCGATCGAAGTCAGAGGCCGGCCCGTTGACCACCAGACGGCCGAGATACAGCACGGCGATCCGGTCGGACACCTCGAACACATCTACGAGGTTGTGCGAGATGACCAGCACCGCGACACCGCGGCTCGACAGGCGCTTGATCAACCCGAGCACCATCGCCGTCTGGGCGACCCCGAGAGCGGCCGTCGGCTCGTCCATGATCACGAGCTTGGCCTGGGACATGACCGCCTTGGCGACCGCGACGGACTGGCGCTGACCACCGGACAGCGACGCGACGGGCTGGCGGATCGAGCGGACGGTGGTGACCGACAGATCCTCGAGCGTTCCCCGGGCCTCGAGCTCCATCTCCGCCTCGTCGAGCATGCGGTGCCGTAGCTTCTCGTGGCCGAGGAACATGTTCTGGACGATGTCCAGGTTGTCGCACAGGGCGAGGTCCTGGTAGATGGTGGTGATCCCGAGGGCTTCGGCGTCCCTGGGACCGTGCAGGTGCACGGGCGTACCCTCCCAGATGATCTCCCCGCCGTCGGGCGCCCATAGCCCCGACACGGTCTTGATCAACGAGGATTTTCCGGCCCCGTTGTCACCGACCAGCGCCGTGACCTGACCGGGCGGCACGTCGAGGTCGACCGCGGTCAGCGCGTGGACGGGACCGAACGACTTGGTGAGTCCGCGCAGCGCCAGCAGCGGCGTGGCTCCGTTTGACGCCGGAGCCTTCGTGGCGTCGATGACGGCCGGCTTGTCTGAAGTGCTCATCGTTTCACCGTTGACGGCCCATTGTGCCCGTCCGCGTGATGCGGACGGGCACGCCGGGTGATTGCCATGGCCGGCGCTTGGCCTAGCTGACCCCCGCCTTCTTGCAGGCGGAGGCGTAGGAGCCGGCACACAGCTGAGCGGTGGGCACGAACTTGTCCTTGATGATCGTGCTCTGGATGTTCTTGGTCGTCACCCATACCGGGGCGAGCAGCACGGACGGAACCGAGACCTTGGCCTTGGTGTCCATCGTGGTGCCGTTGGCCAGGGCGGCCGGCGGCGTCTTGCCGGCGCGGAGGTAGAGGGCCAGCGCAACCGCGGCCTGGGCCTCCTTGTACACGGCCTTGTAGACCGTTCCGCACTGGTAGCCGGTGAGCACGTTCTGCAGGCCCGTCAGCGTCGCGTCCTGGCCGGTGGTCGGGAAGGACTGCGGCTTGATGTGATGGGTCTTCAGGTAGGTGATGATCGGGGCGCCGTTCTCATCGTTGGGAATGAGGGCCGCGTTGATGTTCGGGTGGGCCGTGTAGGCCTGCTGGAAGCTGGTCAGCGCCGTCGGCGGATCCCAGGTTCCGGCGGGATTGACGACGTCCTTCCACTTGCCCGAGTCGAACAGCGGCTTGAGGACCCCGCCGTAGTACCCCGTGTAGAACAGCGTCGCGTTGTTGTCGGTGGGATCGCCGTGCATGACCACGACGTTGGGCTTGGCGACGTGCCACGCCGCGGCGCAGCTGACCAGTCCCTGGCCCATGACCTTGCCGACCTGCACGTTGTCAAAGCTGACGTAGTAGGAGCGGCTTCCGCCCAGCGTCAGGCGGTCGTAGTCGATGACCTTGACCCCGTGCGCCTTGGCGTAGTTCTCGATCGATGTCCCGACACCGGAGTCGATCGGGTCGATCAGCAGAACTGTGGCGCCGTTGGTGATGTCGCTCTGGGCGTCGGTCAGCATGGTCGAGTCACTACCACCGGCGTTCTGCACGATGACGTCCGAGCTCGCCACCCCGGCGGCGGCCAGGGCCGACTTGATGGCGGGCTGGTCAAACTCGACGTAGCGGGTCGAGCTCGTGGTGTCGGGCAGGATCGCCGCGACCTTGCCCTTGCCCGATGCAGCGAGCGACTTCAGAGCGGCCATCGCCGAGAAGTCATTGGTGAACGCCGATGCCGACACGCTCGGTGTCCCCGCCGCCGCAGAACTGCTGGCGGTGGTGGACGGGCTGGCGGCGGACGATGAACTCGAGCTGGACGATGAACTGCCGCACGCCGCCACGGCCAGGCTTGCCGTGACCGCTAGCGCCGTGAAGACTGACCTGCTTCTCAGCAAGTGCACACTGAACCCCTCTCTCCTCCATACGCGATCGCCGCCGGGGCCGCTCGTAGGAGCCAACCGCTCAGCAAC
>JALYZB010000274.1 GCA_030945945.1 Actinomycetota bacterium
GCGCGGGGGCGCCCGTACCGGACCGGCGTCCTCGGCTGCTCCAGAACACCGGCCTCCCGGCGCTTGGACACTGACCGTCGCCCTGGCGGGGTGGCGTGCCGCCGCTGTGGAATACTGAAGCCTCATCGGGGCGTGGCGCAGCCTGGTAGCGCGCACCGTTCGGGTCGGTGAGGTCCCGAGTTCAAATCTCGGCGCCCCGATATCTGTGAGAGCCCCGCAATCGCGGGGCTTTCGCCGTTTCAGGCCCCAAACTGCCCGACGATCACGAGGCCGCCGGGGCGACCCTCAGTGGCCGGCGTTGAGCCGCGTCATGGCTGCGTCGAAGTCTGCCGCGCGGTGATCGAGCGTGGCGTCGGGGTGGCGCGCGGTGATGCTCAGCAGCTGCGCGTTGGCAGAGGGCGCCGGCAGCACCGGAATCGTCGTACCAGATTGGTAGTAGGTGTCCGGCGCGACAAAGAGTGCTCGGCGCCGTCCCGGGAGGTGAGCTCGATCGCCGCACGCCCGTCGATGGTCGTATTGCCGGCGAGCTTGAGCGTGCCCGCGGCCAGTTTCGCGTGGGTCGCGTCGGATTGGCGGGTGGCGTGCGCAGCGAGCTGGATTTCGACGTGGGGGTGGTTGGCGGCGAAATCGGATCTCGGCGTCCATGACACGTTATGTCCGCCACCCGCCCAGCGTTGCGTCGCGAGGGCACGACCCAATGATCACCTGCTAAACGTGGAGGATATGGCCAGTCAGCGCGATGTGGAGGGGATCACGATCGGACCGGATGAACGGCCGCGCTGTCGCTGGGCCGACGCCAGCGAGGACTATCGCGCCTACCACGATACGGAGTGGGGCTTTCCCGTCTCCGATGACATTCGGCTGTTCGAGAAGCTGACCCTGGAGGGCTTTCAGTCAGGACTCTCATGGCTGACCATCCTGCGCAAGCGGGACGCGTTTCGCCGCGCGTTTGCCGGCTTTGAGCCTGAGCGGGTCGCGGGCTTCAGCGAGCGCGACGTCGAGCGGCTGCTCACCGACGCGGGGATCATCCGCCACCGCGGCAAAATCGAGGCTGCGATCAACAATGCCGGACGTGCCCTTGAGCTGATCGCCGCCGAGGGGTCGCTGGCCGCCTATGCCTGGAGCTTCGAGCCCGCCCCCCGGCCCGCGCCACTGAACCACGACCAGCTCGCCGCGTTGGCTGCCACCCCGGAGTCCGCGGCGATGGCTAGGGACCTCAAGCGCCGCGGCTGGCGCTTTCTCGGGCCGACCACGGTCTACGCATTCATGCAGGCGATGGGGCTGGTCAACGATCATCTCGGCGGCTGTCACACCCACCCGTCGGCCGACGCAGCCCGCAGGGCGTTCACCCGCCCACCGCGAGACGGGCCATAGCAAGCCCGGGCCGCAGCGGGCAGGCCACGAGCAGCCTTCAGGCCGCGGTGCGAGCCGAACGCCGGCGCGTGTGGCGCCGCACACTCATGAAGCCGGCGCCCGACAGCGCCGGGATGAACAGATACCAGCCCGAGAACAGGGTGATGAGCAGGACTGGGGCGGCGGCCAGGACAGCCACGGCGCGGGCCCGACCGGCGAGGATCCGGATCGCCGACGCGGTCGCTGCCGCGTAGACCGCGATGAAACAGGCCGAGGCCCCCCGGACCAGCACGTCAGTGGTGATCACGCCCGCGAGCAGCGCTCCGAGCACGGTGACGCCCACCGCCGCGATCACGATCAACGGACGGCGCGGGACGCTGCGTTGGTTGTCCGTGCCCAGCCACGCCGGCAGGCCTCCGGCGACCGCGAGCTCCGCGGCGAGCTTGGACGCGGAGGCGATGTACACATTCATCGTCGCCATCGTCAGCGCGACCGCGAGTACCGTGGTGATCCGGCGCCCGGCATCCCCGAATCCGACCGCCATGAGATCAGCCAGGGGCACCGTCGAGTGACCGCTGCCGCTGACGCCGATCGTGGCCACGGCCAGCCCGGCATAGAGCACGGTGACCACCGCAAACGCCAGGGCGATCGCCCGAGGCAGCTGACGCCGCGGATCCTCGAATTCTCCGGCGAGCTGGGCGACGGACTCCCAGCCCACGAACAGCCAGATGAGGATGTTGGCCGCCGTCCCGATCGCCAGCACACCGTGGGGCGCGAACGGTGCCCAGTGCCGCGTCGCCCGCGACGGCAGGGCGGCGGCGACCGCGACCGCGATCAGGATCGTCAGCACGACGGCGACGATGAGCTGTAACCGCGCGGACAGCTTCAGCCCCACGACGTTGACCGCGAGCACAACGGCAAAGATGCCGAGGGCGACCCCCGCCGCGACCGCGGTCCCCGAGCCGGTCAGGGCGGAGACGTAGAAGCCACCCATCAGCGAGACCGCGGGAGCGCCGAACATGACCGCGGTGAGAAACCAGCCGCCGGTTATCAGGCCGGCCTCGGCGCCGAACCCGGCCCGCACGTACTCGGCGACCCCCCCGGCCACCGGCATCCGCGCACCGAGTTTCGCAAAGGTGACCGCCAGCGGCGCCGAGAGGAGCAGCAGCGCGCCCCAGCTGATCACCGACGCGGGTCCCGCCGCCCGGACGGCGAGCGCCGGCACGAGCAGGACCCCGGGGCCGATCAGCGCTCCAAGGTAAAGAGCGGCACCGCTGCCCACCCGCAGTGTCCCCGCGCGCCCCATCGCCCTCACCATATCCGCGCCGGCGACGGCCGCCGCCCGGCTCAGGGCGTGACCGGCGCGGCCGTTTGCCCCGGACGGTCAGCCCGGGTGAGCGCGGCGGGGAGTTGGCTTTGGATTTCTTGGTCGGTGAGGGGGTAGTGGCAGGCGGTGGTGCCGGTGCCGTGGCCTTTGTAAAACGGGTGCAGTGAGGACAGCGGATCTTGAAAGATCATCGCCACGTCATTACCACGGATCGCCCGCAGATCATCGTCGCTCATCGTCACCAGATCCTGGTCCTCGAAGATGATCTTTCCGCTGATGTCAGACCCCCGCGCCCGGGTCAGACCCAACGCCGTCAACGACGACACCGTCTTGCCTGACCCTGACTCGCCGACAATCCCCAGCGTCTGCCCCGGCGCCAG
>JALYZB010000306.1 GCA_030945945.1 Actinomycetota bacterium
GCGCTGGGGACCAGGCTCGGGTCGGCGAGCAGGCGTTCGCGCTGCGCGGGGTTCTCCATCAGCGCCCGCATGCCGCTGCAGTAGGTCGCCTTGGTGCTGTCGTTGCCGGCCGCCATGAGCAGGAAGAAGCCCATCACGATCTCGTGCTCCTCGAGCTTGCCTCCATCGATCTCGGCGTGGACGAGGACGCTGGTCAGGTCCTCGGTCGGCTGCTCGCGCCGCGCGGCGATCAGCTGCGAGCAGCGCGAGAAGATCTCGGGGATCTCGTTGTCCATGATGCTCTGCATGCCGTCGGGTGCGAGGTCGGAGTCGCCCGCGGCCAGCGCGGTGTTCATCAGCCGGGCCCAGATCGCGTCATCGGACTCGTCGATCCCCATAAAGCTGCCGATCACTCGGGAGGCGATCGGCTGGGCCACGTCCAGGACCAGGTCACAGCGCTCGCGACCCTCGAGGCGGTCCAGGACCGCGGTGACGATCTCCCGGATGGCGGGCTCGTGGGCCGCGATCCGGCGGGGGGTGAACCCCGCCTGGAAGAGCATCTTCAGCCGGTCGTGCTTGGGCGGGTCCATGCCGATGAACATCGCCCGCATCAGCTCGAGCGGGAACACGTCGGTCACCGCGGTGACGCCGCCCAGCTCGGAGGAGTAGGTCCGCCAATCGCGGCTGACCGTGTGGATGTCCTGCGGCCGGGTCACCGACCAGTAGCCCTTCTCATCGGGATATTCGCTGACCCGCGCGGTCCAGTGCACCGGGCACTCGTGGCGCAGCCGCGCGAACAGCGCGTGCGGCGGCCCCTGCAGCCAGTGCTCCCGGTCGGTGACGAGCACCTCGTCCAGGTCGCGGTCGCTGACGCTGTGAGTCACTGCTCCTCCTGACGATGCCGACGGCTCCGATGAGCGTCCGCGCACGGCCGCTCCGCAGCCGCATCCTATCGACTGGCTGGCTGGCCAGCAAAGCGGTCTGGGGGCGGACGGAGGTTCGGGGGTGCGCGGAGCCGATGCGCGGCTGGCGCCCCGGTCCCGGGGCACACCGACTCCGGTTCGCCACGCGCGCCGCCAAGCGGGTCGAGCCCGGGCAGTGGCCGCGCATGCTCGAGCTGATGCTGGATGCGCTCGGGGGTCGCTCCCTGAGCTAGGGTTCCTCCTCCCCCGCGAGCGAGAGGAGCCGCAACGTGAAGATCCGGGCCGCCGTCCTGGAGGAGTTCGGTCAGCCGCTGCACGTCACCGAGATCGACCTGGCCGAGCCGCGCGCGGGCGAGGTGCTCGTCCGTCTGGAGGCCTGCGGCGTCTGCCACACCGATATGTACACCGCGTCGGGCGTGGATCCGTCCGGCTACGCGCCAACCGTACTGGGCCACGAGGGCGCCGGGATCGTCGAGCGCGTCGGCGACGGCGTCACCAGTCTCGCGCCCGGTGATCGCGTGGTGACCCTGTTCTCGCCTCAGTGCCGCGAGTGCGTGCACTGCCGCAGCCCGCAGACCAACCTCTGCCTGGCCATCCGCGAACAGCAGAACCGCGGCTATCTGCCCGATGGCACCGCCCGCCTGTCGCGCGCCGGCGAGCCGATTCGGCACTTCATGGGCACGAGCACGTTCGCCGAGTACACGGTGATGCCCGAGATCGCGCTGGCCAAGGTGCCGGCGCAGGCGCCACCGGAGCACGCGGCGCTGTTCGCCTGCGGCCTCTCGACCGGCCTGGGCGCGGCGATTTACACCGCCAAGGTGTCCGCCGGCGCGACCTGCGTCGTGTTCGGAGCCGGAATGGTCGGCCTCGGCGCGGTCGCCGGATGCCGGCTGCAGGGTGCCGAGCGGATCATCTGCGTCGATATGTCGCCGGACCGGCTGGAGCTGGCCCGCGGTCAGGGCGCGACCGACACCTGGGCCGGCGGTCCGGAGGTCGTGCCGCGGATACTGGAGGAGACCGGTGGCTTCGGCGCCGACTTCACCTTCGAGGCGACCGGCCTGGTCGCGGTCATGCAACAGGCGGTCGAGGCCGCGCGCATGGGCTGGGGCCTGTGCACGGTGGCAGGCGTGGCCGGCAAGGGCGAGACGCTGGACATCATCCCCCGGCTGCTGATCACCGGCCGGCGCGTATGCGGCTCGTCCTTTGGGGGCGTCAAGGGCCGCGATCAGGTCCCCGAGCTCGTCCAACTCTCGCTGGACGGCAAGCTCGACGTGGCTCCGTTCATCACGCACCGGCTCACCCTGGACGAGGTCAACCGTGGCTTTGAGCTGATGGAGCGCCAGGACGGGATCCGCAGCGTGATCACGTTCTGA
>JALYZB010000313.1 GCA_030945945.1 Actinomycetota bacterium
TGGCCGAGCATCACGATCGCGGTCAGCGGCCCGGCGATCAGCAAGGGCGCGCGACCGGTCCGCACCAGCCAGCGCACCAGCTCGGCCGCCCCGTAGGCCCCGAGCAGCGCGACGATCGGGAACACCGGCATCAGCCAACGTCCGAAGAAGCGCTGCTGGTCGCCCATGTAGAGGATGAAGGTGACCGGCGCGGGGACGAGCACCAGCAGCAGCGTCAGCCGCTGGCGCACGAGCAGCAGGATCGAGCCGCCGATCGCGGCGAGGGTCGGTGCCCACCCCAGTCCCCAGGTGAACGTCCACAGGTAGTACGCGGTGCCGCTGCCCACCGTGGTCCCGAGCTTCTCGGGGTCCGCCCCTCCGGCCAGCGAGGCCTGAGTCGAGATCCCGTCGCGAAACGCGCTGAAATCCAGCACCGCGTAGGGGTTGGCGATCACGAAGGCGATCAGCGCCACGAGCAGCGCCAGCGCGATGCGGCGCGCGGCGATCAGCGCCGCCCCGCGCCCGCCGTCGGCGGCGGCGGCGAGAAGCAGGCAGAGCACCGTGTAACCGCCGGTGTACTTGGTCGCCGCGGCCAGCCCGATCCCCACCCCCGCGATCACGTAGTCACGCCGCCATCCGCGGCGCAGGACGCCGGAGATCCCGTACAACGCGAGCGTGACCGGCGCCAATGTGGGAACGTCATTGAGCGCGAGGTGGCTGTAGAAGACCGGCAGGAAGGCGAAGGCGAAGATCGCCGCGCCCAGCAGCGCCACGGTGCGGCCGAACAGCCGCTCGCCGGTCAGGTAGGTCAGCCAGACCGAGATCGTCCCCAGGACCGCGGCCACGACCCGGGCGACGACGTAGACCCGGGTCGGGTCGCTCGCGAATGCGCGGGCGACCGCGTCCCCGCTGCCGAACCACAGCTCGAACGCGATATGCAGCAGATACGAGTAGGCGGGCGGGTTGAGGAAATACTGCGGGTTGAGGTCATGGGCGAAGAAGGCGATCGCCCGCGGCACGAAGTGCGTGGCCTCGTCGACGTTGTAGCTGTAGGGCAGCCCCTGGCGCAGTCCCCACAGGCGAAGGCCGAAGGTGAGCAGCAGGACGAGGCCCAGCAGCGGCCGGTGCACGTTCATGCGGCCCGAGCGCAGACGACCCATCGGCCCGCGGGCTCGTGTTCCGGGTGGCGAGGAGACCTCGACCGGTCCGGCTTTCACGGTGGTGGCGTTCATCTCTACGCCCGAGTATCCCGCTACCGTGTGACGATCACCCGCCCGCCCGTCGCGCGGCCGGACCGCCGGCCCCGGGTGCTCTCACCACGGCGGGCGAGCCCACCGAGGCCCATGAAGCTCATCATCCAGATTCCCTGTTTCAACGAGGAAGAGCAGCTGCCGCTGACCCTCAGCCGGCTGCCGCGCACGATCGAGGGCTTTGCTGCCGTCGAGTGGCTGGTCATCGATGACGGCTCCACCGACGCGACCGTTCAGACCGCGCGGGCCTCAGGGGTTGACCACATCGTGCGCCTGACCAACAACAAGGGCCTGGCCGCCGCGTTCCAGGCCGGCCTCGACGCCGGGCTCAAGCTCGGCGCCGACGTGATCGTCAACACCGATGCCGACAACCAGTACGAGGGCGCCGACATCCCCAAGCTCGTGGCGCCGATCCTCCGCGGCGAGGCCGACATGGTCGTCGGTGACCGGCAGGTCGACGTCAACGAGCACTTCTCCTGGCTCAAGCGTCGCCTGCAGCGGCTCGGCTCCTGGGTTGTGCGCCAGGCCTCGGCGACCGAGATCCCAGACACCACCTCGGGCTTTCGCGCCTACAACCGCGACGCGGCCCTGCAGATGCAGGCGGTCTCGAAGTTCACCTACACGTTGGAGACGATCATCCAGGCCGGCAAGCTGCTGGTCGCCATCGACCACGTGCCGATCCGGACCAACGCCAAGACCCGCGAGTCACGCTTGTTCCCGTCGATGCCGGCCTACATCCGCCGCAACGCACTCTCGATCTTCCGGATCTACACCCAGTACGAGCCGCTGCGGGTGTTCTGGACCGGCGCGATCATCATGGGCACCCTCGCTCTTGCGGTGTTCATTCGCTTCCTCGTGTTCTTCATCGAGAATCCGCATGCCGGCGGGGCCCGTCACATCCAGTCCCTGATCGCCGGCGCCGTGCTGTTCATCGCCGCGATGCTGCTCGGCTCGCTGGGCATCCTCGGGGATCTGCTCGCCCATCAGCGCACGCTCTCGCAGCGCACGCTGGAACGGGTGCGCCGGATCGAGCTCCAGCTCGGCGTCGAGCCCTCCCACTACGAGCCCGGTGCGCCCGCCGGCACCAAGCCAGATGCGCCCGCCGGCACCAAGCCAGATGCGCCTGCC
Organism: Actinomycetota bacterium; assembly: GCA_030945945.1. Next base: position 2,358 of record JALYZB010000313.1, read on the forward strand.
GGCACCAAGCCCGGCGCGGCCGCCGGCACCGATCCCGGCCGCGGCGACCCGCCCGACCGCGAGCCGCTCGGGGTATGAGCCGCCGGATGACTCGCGCCATCTGCGAGCAGGGGAGCCCGGAAGGCGAGCGCAGATGAACGCGAGCTCGCCGGCGGTACCCACCGGCAACACGTACGACAAGTACGGCTCCACCAACCCGGTGGTGCGCCGCCTGATGGCCGGCTTCGAGCGCACGCTCGATGAGCTGTTCGCGCTCGCGGCGCCCGGCTCGGTGCTCGACGTCGGCTGCGGCGAGGGCGTGCTCTCAGAGCAGTGGGCCCAGCGCCTGGACGCGGGTCGGGTGGTCGGCATCGACCTCGCCGACCCCAAACTCGAAGCCGAATGGGCAGGGCGCGCACAGCCCAACCTCGAATTTCGCGCCATGACCGGCGAGCGGATCGACTACGGGAACGGGGCCTTCGATCTCGTCGCCGCGACCGAAGTGCTCGAGCACGTGGAGGATCCCGAGGTGGTGCTGGCCGAGATGGCTCGGGTCTCCGGATCGCACCTGCTCGTCTCCGTCCCCCACGAACCGCTGTGGCGCGCGCTGAACATGGCCCGGGGCGCCTACCTGAAGGAACTCGGCAACACCCCCGGCCATCTCAACCACTGGACCCGGCGCAGCTTCGTGCGCCTGCTGAGCCGCCACGGCGCGGTGACCGAGGCCCGCTCGCCGTTTCCTTGGACGATGCTGCTCGTCGCGGTCCACTGATGTCCTCCACGACCGGGCGCATGCCGCCCGGACCCACGGCGGGCCCGGACGGCGCACCGGTCAACGGCGCCGCAGCGCCCGAGCCGCCGGCCTCCTACGCCTCGGGCGCGCGCGTGCTGACCGTCGGGATCGCCTCGACCGGCATCTTCACCTTCGCCTACCTGGCCGCGGCCAGCCACGCGCTCGACCGGGCGTCCTACAGCCGGATCTCGCTGTGCTGGGCGATCATGTTCGTGATCCTGTCGGTGATCTACCGGCCGATCGAGCAGTTGCTCTCGCGCACGATCGCCGACCGGCGCGCCCGCGGCCTGGCCGGGCAATCGCTGCGCGTGCCGGCGGCGATCCAGATCGGCTTCGCGGTCGTCTTCCTGATCGCGGCGATCGCGCTGCGCGATCAGATCCAGAACGGCATGTTCGACGGCTCGAGCGCCCTGTACTGGATCCTCGTCGTCGGCGTGCTCGCCTACGGCGCCAGCTACTTCGCCCGCGGCTGGCTGGCCGGCCACGAGCGTTTTGCCCTCTACGGCGGGCTCGTCTTCTTGGAGTCGACCTCGCGCTTTCTCTTCGCGCTGGCGGTGGTGGTGGGGATCGGTTCGGGTCAGAGCATCGTCGGTCTCGGCATGGCGGTGGCGCCGTTTGCATCGCTGACCGTGCTGCCGTTCGCGCTGACGCGCATGCAGGTCGGCGGCGGGGCTCGAATTGCGGTCGCCGACGCCGCCGGTGAAGGCCCCGCTCACGCCGGCTTCGAAGAGGAGGCCACCGACCATCTCTCGCTGCGCCACGGCGCGCGCTTCGCCGTTGCGGTGGTCGGGATCATGCTCTCCGAGCAGGCGCTGCTGAACGCCGGCGTCCTGATCGTGGCCGCCAACGCCGGGGCGGGTGGGCTGACCGAGGGGATCACCGGCTTCGTGTTCAACGTGATGCTCATCGTCCGCGCGCCGCTTCAGCTCTTTCAGGCCGTGCAGACCTCGATCCTCCCCCACCTGGCGGGCCTGGAGGCGCGCGAGAGCGCCGACGAATTTCACCGCGCGATCCGGATCACGATCCTCGCCATCGCCGGCTTCGGGCTCGCGGTCGCGCTCGGCCTGCTGCTCGTCGGGCCGCCCGTGATGACCGCCTTCCTGGGCAGCAAGGGCTTCACCTACGGGCGCTTCGGTCTGGCACTGGTCGGCCTCGGGATGGGTCTGCACCTGATCTCGGGCACGCTCAACCAGGCTGCCCTGGCCCGAGGCCAGGCGATGTGGGCCGCCGGGGCATGGCTGATCTCCGCGGCGCTGTTCGTCGCCTTCGTGATCATCTCGGCGATCGGCAACGAGGTCACGCGCGTCGAGGTCGGCTACTTCGCCGCCACCGCAGTCCTGTCAGTGCTGCTGGCCGGCGTGTACCGGATGGGCCCAGCGCCGGTCTGAACACCCGCGGCGGCGGTCCGGGTGTGACCTGTATGTAAAGCCGGCTAAGCGGTGCGCTCCCTGGGCCGATAACCGTCCTGTTGGGCACCCCCGGCTTTTTCTCTGCGGCTGACGCCCAGTGACCCGGTGGTTGCCGGTCCGCTCGGCGCTGATGCTGCTGATCACCGCCGGCATCACGATCCTGGCGGGCATCCTGGTGGCCCAGCTGCGCACCGATGCCGTGGCTCCCGGCAAGCCGATCAGCAGTTGCTCGACGTCCGCTTTCTCGTCAATGACTCCGACCGCCTGGCCTGGCAGATCATCGCCCAGGGATTTCCCAACTTCACCTTTCGCAGCAGGTCAACACCGACCGTCGCGGATCGAGGCTGATCTCGCCGCGCTGCGCGGCCTGGGCGTCGACCGGTACCTCGGGCTGCGCGAGGTCGCCGCCGGGATGCCGGCCTTCGAGCACGACCTCGTCGCCCAGCGCCTGATCGCCGCGCGCCGGGTCAGCGACGCGGGCACCGAGGTGCTGGTCGGGGTCGACGGTGCGAACCAGCTGATCCGGCACACCGTCCAGCAACTCGGGCTGCGCTTCTCGCAACAGGCGGCCCGTGCCAACAGGCGTCTGTACCAGGGAGCGCTGTTCGCGCTGGCGGTGACCGGCCTGCTTGTCGCGCTGCTCATGGCCGTCTTCGCCGCCGGGCGCCCTCGTGCCTTCGCCGCCGAGCGCGCGGCGCTGGAGCGCGGTGAGCGGCGCTTCCGCGCGCTGGTGCCGACGGCCTTGGAATTCGTCCTGGTCACCGGCACCGACCGGCGGATCACC
>JALYZB010000339.1 GCA_030945945.1 Actinomycetota bacterium
AGGTAAAGCGGGAGGGCCTGCCAGATTTCATGCGGGATCGCATGTTACACGGTGCGCACGAACACATGTTCGCCCGGCAAGAACGTGCGGTAGTTTGCGCAGGATACGCGAGCTTTGGGCGTTTCAAGGGTGAAGGGTTCAGGTCCAGCCAATGATGACCGGCAGGGGGGCGTGGTGCGGGGCCCGCGACCGGGGCGGGTCGCGGGCCACCGCTTGGCGTGTCGCTTGGGGTGAAAGGACACGCCGCTAGGGCTTCCTTGCCTACCCCCTGTTCGCTAGCAAGGACTTTTGCCCTCCCGTGATCGCTTGATGGTCGCCCGGGGAGAAACCAGCCGGCCTCATCTCAAGATGTCGGCAGTCAGAGCCGATAGGTGTGGTCAAGCGGAAGGCTCGGGGGTATCAGAGCCTTTCGCTTCAGCCACGAGAGACGGGGCGGGCTCTGGCGCGTAGGCCCCTCGGACTTCCCAGGTCCGAGGGGCTGAACGCGCTGCCCTGTCGTCCTTCACACCCCGACCGAGCGCACATCAGGGGATCGCAACTTTCCCGACGTGCCGGCAAGCCGCCAGCGAGCACGCCGACCCGTCGTCAGTGACCCCGGCCCACGCAAGGGCAGCCCACCCGTCAGCGGCGCTCGCGGGGAGCGTTCGCAACCTGCAAACCAGATCGGCGGCGGGACCGGATAGGTCGCACGTTCAAATCGGCCGGGCACGAGAAGATCCCTGCGAGAGGTCAGCGACCCGGTTCGTTGACGCGAGGGGCCGTTGCGATCCGTGGGTCCACACCCGCGGAAGGGAACAACCGCAAACCGACGCCCTGAGTACCCGTTGTCCTGGTTCGTGAACGACGCTCGACTGGAGACTGCAACACCGCCGCGCCGGCGGCCGATTCATCACCCTGGGCGGGCGATTCACGACGTCAGATGCGCCGCCAAGCTGCGAAGATCGTGTGACCAAGCCCGAGGGAGGAGACCTGATGAGTGACCAGACTGAAACCCCGGCGGTGCACGGCACCGTTGCCACCCTGGCCGGGATGGCCGGGGAGCGCTTCGGTGATCTCGTCGCGGCCAGCCACAAGGTCGACGGCGAATGGGTGGAGCTGAGCTTCGCGCAGGTCAGCACCGCGGTGGACGAGATAGCGCTCGGTCTCGTCGCGCTCGGGATCGAGCCCGGCGATCGCGTGGGGATCCTCGCCGACACCCGCGTCGAGTGGACGCTGGCCAGCTACGGGATCTCCGCGGCCGGCGCCGTCGTGGTTCCCGTCTACCCGACCAACTCCCCCAAGGAATGCGCCTGGGTGCTGGGCAACTCGGGAGCCCGCGCGGTGGTCTGCGAGACCGCCGAGCAACAGGCGAAGATCGACCGCGTCCGCGAGGAGCTGCCCGAGCTGAGCACGACGATCGGGATCGAGGGCGACGCGGGCGAGACCACGCTGGAGGCCGTGCGCGACCGCGGCCGCGGGGGCGATCACTCTGAGCTCGAGCGCCGCCAGTCGGCGGTCAGCCGCGATGACGTCTACACGATCATCTACACGTCGGGGACAACCGGAAACCCCAAGGGAGTGGTGCTCACCCACGGCAACGCCATGTCCGTCGGCGAGATGGTCGCCGAGCTGGACTTCATCTCGCCCGGCGAGCGCACCTACCTCTTCCTTCCGCTCGCCCACGCCTTCGCGCTCACCACTCAGCTGGCCTCGTTTGAGCTCGGGACGACGGTCATCTACTACGGCGGCGACAGCAAACGGGTGATCGAGGAGCTCGTCGAGACCCATCCGACGTACCTGCCCTCGGTGCCGCGCATCTTCGAGAAGCTGTACACGGCGGCGATGAAGCTGCAGGAGCAGGCCAGCGACGAGGATCAGACCCGATTCCGGGAGGCGGTCAAGCTCGGCGTCGAGGTCCACCAGCGCCGCCAGCGCGGTGACGACGTCCCCGAGGAGATGCAGACCGCCTTTGACGCCGCCGACGAGCGGGTGTTCAGCCGGGTTCGCGGACTGTTCGGTGGGGAGATCCGCCAAGCGGTCAGCGGCGCGGCGCCGATCGCCGCTGAGATCCTCGAATTCTTCTACGCCTGCGGAGTTCCGGTACTCGAGGGCTGGGGGATGACCGAGACGACGGCGGTCGGGACCGTTGGCACGCTGGAGCACTTCAAGTTCGGCACCGTTGGCCGCCCGATGCCGGGCGTGGAGGCCAGGATCGCCCAGTCAGACGGGGAGATCCTGCTCACCGGGCCGAACATCTTCCGGGAGTACTGGGACAACCCCGAGGCCAGCGCCGAGACCCTGATCGACGGCTGGCTGCATACCGGAGACGTCGGCGAAATCGATGACGAGGGCTACCTCAGGATCACCGGGCGCAAGAAGGACATCATCATCACCGCCGGGGGCAAGAACCTGACGCCGGCCAACCTCGAGAACGACCTCAAGCAGTCTCGCTTCATCAGCCAGGCGGTCATGTACGGCGATCGCCGTCCCTATCCGGTCGCGCTGATCACTCTTGATCCCGAGGAGATCGTCCCCTGGGCCAAGGAGCACGGGCTGTCTGAGGATCTCGGCGAGCTGGCCGGCACCGACGCGGTCCGCGAGCTCGTGCAGGCCGAGCTCGACCGCGCCAATGAGCACTATGCGCAGGTCGAACAGATCAAGAAGTTCACCATCCTGGATCGCGACCTGTCGATCGAGGACGGAGAGCTGACGCCGACCCTGAAGGTCAAGCGCAACGTCATCAACGAGCGCTACGCGGATCGGTTCGACGCCCTCTACGGCAAATAGCCGGCGATGCGTGCGCGAGGCCGCCAACGGGTAAACCCGACCCGATGAAGGTCCTCGTCCTCACCTCCGAGCCGGTCTCCACCGCACAGCTGCGCGACGCACTGCCGGGGGACGCGGATCCCGCCGAGCTCGAGGTCATGCTCGTCGCCCCGGCACTGCATGAGAGCGCCCTGCGCTTCTGGGTCTCTGACGCGGACGAGGCGATCAGCCGGGCCGACGCCGTGCGTCGCGAGAGCGTCGAACAGCTCGGTGAGGGCGGCGTCGCGGCCAGCGGCGATACCGGCGAGGGAAATCTGATCGAGGCTGCCCAGGACGCGCTGAGCACCTTCGCCGCCGATCGAGTCGTCGTCTTCTCCCATCCGTCCGACGACCAGCTGCACGGCGAGGACGTCGCCACGTCGGAGCTGCGTGAGCGCCTCGGACTGCCGGTTGACCGGGCCGTGATCCGGGCCGGGGACTGATGGGCGTCATCGACCCCCGGACCGAAGATCCCGGGCTCGTCGCCTCCCCCGCGGTCGAGATCTCCAATGCCATCTCCCGGCTGCACAAGCACTATGTCGGCCGCGGACCCACCAACGCGCGAACCACGATCGACCAGAACCTCGTCGTCTGTCTGCTCGAGGGCGGCTACACCCGCGCCGAGGAGACGCTCGAGGCCAACGACAACGGGGACGTCGTCGCGGCGGGCCGGCTCGGGCTGCAGGACGCGATGCGCGACGAGATCATCGCCGCCGTCGAGCTCGCGGTCGGGCGCCGAGTGCACTCGTTCATGAGCGCCAACGATCTGCGGCGCAACCTCCAGGTCGAGGTCTTCGTCCTGCGCGACGAGGAACCGGTCTGATCCGGCCTGTCGGCGGCTAACATGCCCGCGTCCGCGGCAGCCGGTCGACGCCGGGTCCTGGACACAGCCGTGAACGATGGGAGGCCCCCGGTGCTCACGCCGGGGCAGACCGTCGCATCCAGAGGTATCCGTATGGAGGGTGCGCATGCGCCGGCCGCTTGATCATCTGCTCGACCGTCGCCGCGACCGGCCGTGAGTTCCGGGCGCGGCCAGCTGCGCGGGCGCGACACGGCGGCGCTTCTGGCCTCCTACCGCCACACGCCTGATCCGGTCGTGCTCGAGGAGCTGGTCGTGCGCTTCGAGCCCCTAGCCCGAAGTGTGGCGCGGCGCTATCACGCCCGCGGAGAGCCGCTTGAGGACCTCACCCAGGTTGCGATGGTCGGCTTGCTCAAGGCGATCGAGCGGTTTGACCCTGACCGGGGCTTTGCCTTCTCCTCCTACGCGATGCCGACCATGCTGGGTGAGCTCAAGCGCTACTTTCGCGATAGCGCCTGGGCCGTGCACGTGCCTCGAGGGGTCAAGGAGCGCGCCGTCGAGCTGGCGCGGGCCACCGACGAGATCTCCTCGCGGCTGGGGCGCTCGCCCTCCCTGGCGGAGCTCGCCGAAGAGCTCGGGGCCACCCAGGAACAGACGCTGGAGGCGATCGAGGCCTACCACGCGCGTCATGCGACACCCCTGGATTCGGGGTCCGATGACGACGACGCCACCGTGCTCAGCCCGGCCCAGCTGCTCGGAGCTGAGGACGAGCGTCTGGAGCAGGCCGAGTACCTAAGCGTGATCGCCGCCGGAGTCGGGAGCTTGTCTGACACCGATCGCCTGATCCTGTTTCTGCGCTTCGGGCGCGACCTCACCCAGTCAGAGATCGCCCGGCGGATCGGGATCTCGCAGATGCAGGTGTCCCGGCTGCTGCGGGCGGCGATCGAGAAAATCCGCCGGGACAGCGGCGAGGAGCCCGACCCTCAGGCCTGAGCCCAGGACGCCCTCCCGATGCTGACCGCGCCGCGGGCGCTAGCGCTTGGGGCGGTCGACCGCGCCCTGCAGCTGCGCCTTGCTCATCTCTGAACGGCCTTGACGCCGAGGTGCCGGGCCTCGGCGGTAGAGCTGATCCCGTGTGCGCCCGCCCGGGCCCAGGCCCGAGCGCAGGCCGCCACGGCGTCCGGAGGAGATGTCATCGGTCAACGTCCTGGCGGCCTGACGCGATTCGTTTGCTGCCCGGCTTGACTCCACGCGGTGGCATGACGTCCCTGGATCGACGCTCGTGCCCTGCGCCTACCCCTGCGCTGGCCAGGCAAGCGATCCCGAGCCAGGGGTCCGGGGGCCATCAGCCCTCAGGTCCGGATGATCGTCGGCGTGCCCAGCGGGATGTGACGCAACAGCCAGCGCCCCTCGGCCAGGGTCAGGCGTATGCAACCGTGGCTGACCGGATGGCCGATGGAGCTCGTCTCCGGGGTGGAGTGGATGGCGACCCGGTTGCCGCCGTTCCAGCCCTGGATCGCGTGCGGAGCGGTTGCACTGAGCGCGAGGATGCAGCAGCCGTATGGCCCGGCGGGATCAGGCGTGTGTAGGCGGTCGGTGACCGCGAAGCGCCCGGTCGGGGTCGGTGACGCGGGCGCGCCGATCGCCACCGTGTAGCGCCGGAGGACGTGGCCGCCGTCGCTGACCGTCACCCGCCGCCGGGAGAGCGAGACATCGATGCGCCACCGAACTCGGCTCAGGGATGCCGCAGCGGCCGGGATCCAGCCGATCCGGCCATTGCCGGCCAGCGGGTTGAGGACCCCCAGCCACTGGCCCGACGACCTCACGACGAGCATCGTCTCGGCGGAGCCAAATGCCGTGGTGAGGCCCAATCGCCCGTACGCGCGACCACTCGGACGCGTCAGCAGCGCGACCGGGCGGGTAAGGGTGGCGACCAGCGAGCCGCTCAAGGGGGGGGTCGCAACCAGGCGACCGCGCGGCGCGGTGCTGACGGGCGCGGCGGGGCTGAAGGGCGAGCGCGCGGTCGCCACGGCCGGAGTCGTGCCTCCGCCGCCGAGCGAGAGCGCGACCGCGATCGGCACTAGCGGGATCACGCCGGCGATCACGGCGGTAACGGTGCGAGCGCGCGGGATCAAAACGGGCATGTATGCGCCATTGTCGCGTATCGTTGCGCCGGTCAGGTGCGGCGCAGCAGGATCTGACGGTACTGGCTGCCCGCCCCCATACCCGATCAAGCGACTGACCCGACGCGGTGGCGGTGGCCTGCAGGGCGGCCACGCTCACCGGCGCCGAGCTCCCAGCGGACGTTGGCCAGATCCGGATTCAGATCACGGACCCGGGCGAGCAGCTCGTCCGAGACGTCCAGGGCGGCCACCCTGCCGGCCTGCGCGGCCAGCCAGAGCGGGGCAAGCGCGAGCATCAGGCTGGGGCAGAACACCGGCTGTTCGTGCACCGTGCACATCGACGCTCGGGCCGCAGGACGAGACTTGCAACATCGTCTATCCGCGCGTGGTGCTCTCCGCTCTGGACGGCTTTGACGAGCGCTTCGGCTCCGAGCCGGCCGGCGAGGACAGCGACCTCGCGGGCGTCAGGGGTTCGAGCCGGCTTGCCGCGGTGCCGTTGCGGGCCATCCATGACGCGGTCGAATGCGCGGCGATCGCCCACGGGGCGCTGCCGGCGCGCACACTTGTCCTGTCAGCGCAACGACTTTCGGGCCGCCTCGGCCCGCCCGATATCCTGAAGCTCATGTTCGGACTCCGCGCAAAAACCGCCATGGTGAACCCCGCCGCCGCCCTGCCGGGCCGCGAGCAGGAGATCGCCGTCCCCGAGCGGCATGCCGTGCTCGGGACGCCGATGAAACCCCCGTTCCCGGAGGGCATGCAGCAGCTCGTGGTCGGCATGGGCTGCTTCTGGGGTGCCGAGCAGGTGTTCTGGGAGGCGCCCGGCGTGTACAGCACCGCGGTCGGCTACGCCGGCGGTGTCACTCCTAACCCGACCTATGAGGAGACCTGCAGCGGACGTACGGGCCACACCGAGGCCGTCCTGGTCGTGTTCGACCCGGCCCAGACCTCCTATGAGGAGATGCTGCGCCTGTTCTGGGAGAACCACGATCCGACCCAGAGCATGCGTCAGGGCAACGACGTCGGCACCCAGTACCGCTCAGCGCTGTACTGGGATTCGCCGGCCGCCCACCAGGCCGTCGAGAGCACCCGCACCGCCTTCGCGGAGAAGCTCGCGGACGCCGGCTATGGCGCGATCACCACCGAGCTCGCCCCGCTGGGCAGCTTCTACTACGCCGAGGACTACCACCAGCAGTACCTCCACAAGAACCCGGGGGGCTATTGCCCGGTGCACGCCACGGGCGTCTCGTGCCCGATCGGACTCGCCGCGGGCTGAGGCTCAGCCGCCGGCGACGGCGGGCAGGATGGTGACTTCGTCGCCGTCCTTGACCGGGGTGTCGAGCCCCTCCGTGAAGCGGATGTCCTCGCCCCCGACGTACACATTGACAAAGCGCCGCAAGCCGCCATCCTCGGCGATCCGGCTGCGCAACTCGCCGTAGCGCGCGTACAGGGCGTCGAGCACCTCGCCGACGGTGGCGCCGTCCACCGACGCAATGGACTCGCCGCCGGTCGCCTCGCGCAGCTGGCTGGGGATCTTCACACGGACGGGCATGGCCAGATCCTATGCGAGAGCGCCGACCCGGGCGTTGGCGGCTTCGAAGGCTTCCACGTTCGGGTCGATCTCCCAGGTCTCGAAGGTGCCTCGGGCGACGTCGAGCGTCTTTAGGCCCTCTCCGGTGATGTAGATCACCACGCGCTCGCCGGGATCGATCACGCCGCGCTGGGCGAGCTTGGCCAGCACCGCGGTCGTCACGCCACCGGCGGTCTCGGTGAAGATGCCGGTCGTCTGGGCCAAGAGCTTGATGCCCGCGCGGATCTCGTCGTCGGTGACCATCTCGATCGTGCCTTCGGTGCGACGCGCAAGCTCCAGGGCGTAGGGGCCGTCCGCCGGATTGCCGATCGCCAGTGACTTGGCGATCGTGTCGGGCTTGACCGGACGGCAGAAGTCATGGCCGTCGGCGAACGCGCTGGCCACGGGTGAGCAACCTGTGGCCTGGGCGCCGTGGAAGATCGGCAACTCACCCTCCAGCAGCCCGACCTCGATCCACTCGGAGAAGCCCCGGGCAATCTTGGTGAACAGCGATCCGGACGCGATCGGCGCGACGACCCGGTCAGGCATCTCCCAGCCGAGCTGCTCGGCAGTCTCGAAGGCCAGCGTCTTCGAGCCCTCGGCGTAGTACGGGCGCATGTTGATGTTGACGAACGCCCATTCATGCTCGCCCGAGAGCTCGGTGCACAGCCGGTTGACGTCGTCGTAGTTGCCCCGCACCGCGACCAGGTTGGTTCCGTAGATGCCGGTGGCGAGGATCTTCTGCTCCTCGAGGTCGGCGGGGATGAACACGTAGGACTCCAGGCCCGCCGCCGCAGCATGTGCCGCCACCGCGTTGGCGAGGTTCCCCGTCGAGGCGCAGGCAATCGTCTCAAAGCCGAGCTCGCGGGCACGCGCGAGGGCGATCGAGACGACGCGGTCCTTGAACGAGTGCGTCGGGTTGGCGGCGTCGTTCTTGACCCAGACCTCCTCCAGCCCGAGGCTCTCGGCGAGGCGATCGGCCCGCAGCAGCGGAGTGAAGCCCGCCGGCAGGGCGTTGGGGGGCGCGACGGAAACCGGCAGGAAGTCCCCGTAGCGCCACAGCGAGTGGGGGCCGGCCTGGATCCGGCGCTTGAGCTCGGCCGGGTCCACCCCGTCAAACGACGCGTAGGCGACCTCTAGCGGGCCGAAGCAGCGCTCGCACACGTAGCGCGCGTCGAGCGGATAGGTGGTCTGGCATTCCTTGCAGCGAAGCGACTCGGGCGGCATATATGAAAAACCTCCGCCGGGGTCTGTGGTCAGAGGTTCGAGGAAACCGCCCTTCCACATCTCCCAGGCCTTTGATGTTGGAGCCTGATGGAATTGGCACCGTTCCCTTGCGGGCGGTTGCCGGGGTTTCGTAGGGCCATTCCCTCCACCCCTCTGGATGCGCACTGCTATGTGACGCTCAATATATCGGACCCTGCGGCCGGGCCGGAAACCGGCCGCCGAAGCCGGGGCGGACGGGCGTCGGTGAGGCTCGGGCCGATCCGCGTAACTCTCGCTCACTCCTGGTGTTGAGGATCGTCGATGGTGACCGCACCCCCAGATCCGCTCGAGCGCCTGCAGGCGATGGTCGCGCTGGAGGATCGATCCACCCCCTCACGGCGGATGCTCGTCATCGTCAACCCGTACGCGACCACCGTCTCGGACCGCCTCAAGAACCTGGTCGTCTATGCGCTGCGTGGGCGTTACGAGGTCCACGCCGTCGACACCGAGGCCCGTGATCACGCCACCGAACTGTGCCGGGAGGCCGCGCGGGACGGCTATGACGTGGTCGTCGCCTTCGGGGGCGATGGAACGGTCAACGAGGCCGCCAACGGACTGGTCGGATCCGACACCGCGCTGTTCCCGCTGCCCGGCGGGCGGACCAACGTCTACGCGCGGATCCTCGGGATCCCCGTAGACGTGGTCGACGCCACCGAGCACCTGCTCGGGCTCGCGCACGACTGGCGTCCGCGGCGCGTCGGGGTCGGCCAGGTCAATCACCGGTACTTCCTGTTCTCGGCCGGGGTCGGGCTCGACGCCAGCGTGGTGCAGCGCGTCGATGCCCACCCGCGGCTCAAGGCCCGCGTCGGTGAGTGGTACTACGCCTGGACCGGGGTGCGCACCTTCAACCGCCACTACCTGTTGCGCCCGCCGCAGCTGCGGGCACAACTCGGCGAGCTGACCGTCGACGGCATGACCGCGATCATCCAGAAAGCCGAGCCCTACACCTACTTCGGCGACCGGGCGGTGAACATGAACGAGGGCGCATCGCTGCAGCGCGGGGATCTTGCCGGCGTCGTGCTGCAGCGCGCCAGCCCGATCGACATCCCGACGATCACCTGGCGCATGCTGTCACGCCGTGCCCGGCTGGCCCGCCACCGCCGCGTGCATCCGTTTGCGCACATACCGCGGATGCGGGTCAATACGCGCGACGGGCGCCCCCTGCCGCTGCAGGTCGACGGCGATTACATCGGCGAGGTCAGTGAGGCCGACTTTGTGGCCCACGCCGACGCGATGCTCGTCGTCTCCTGATCGGACGGGAACTGAACGTGTCATCAGATCGGCGAATCCGTCGCCGGGCGCGTCGTCTGGCGGTCGCGGTCCTCGTCGCCGCACTGGTGGTCGTGACCGGCATCGGCATCGCCGCGGCGGGTGGGGCTCGAATCACCGGCTGCCGCGTGCTGCCCTCCGACAACGCCTTCAACCAGCGTGTCGACCGGCTGCCGGCGGCCCGCGGCTCGGGGGCGCTGATCGCCCGGATCGGTCTCGCCGCCCCCGTCCACCCCGACTTCGGCACCGTCTACGCCGGCGCCCCCAACGGGATTCCGGTCACGGTCGTCTCAGAGCCAGTGACCCGCCGGCCCGTCCACTTCACCTACGCCTCGGAGTCAGACCGCGCCCGCTACCCGCTGCCCCGCGGCGTGGCCATCGAGGGCGGCCCGCGGGCGCGCGGCGACCGGCACGCGATCGTCCTCGATCGCAGCACCTGCACCGACTACGAGCTGTATGCCGCCTACCCCCATCCGGGGTACTGGACGGCCGGCTCGGGCGCGATCTTCAGACTGAGCAGCGATCGGTTGCGGCCCGCGGGCTGGACCTCGGCCGATGCGGCCGGGTTGCCCATTCTCCCTGGGCTGGCCCGATACCCGGAGGTCGCGGCCGGGGCGATCGAGCATGCGCTGCGGTTCACGGCGCCCTGTACCGGACCGCGCTACGTCTACCCGGCCCGTCATCACGCGGCCACCTGCGGCGGTGCCTCGGCGCCCCCGATGGGCCTGCGGGTGCGACTCAAGGCCGCGGTGAACATCTCGCGACTGCCCCTCCAGGCCCAGATCGTCGCCACTGCGCTGAAGCGCTACGGGATGATCCTCGCCGACAACGGCTCGCCGTGGTACATCTCCGGGGCCCCGGACCGCCGTTGGCACGACGCCGCGCTGCACCTGCTCGGCCGGCTCGTGGGCTCTGACTTCGAGGTCGTCGATACGCGCTCGTTGCCCCACCCCGGTCTGCCCGGTCACTGAGCCGGGGCTGGACGCGTTACGGGCGCATCTCACCGGGCCGCCGCGGCCGCGCCGGTTGGCAGCCAAAACATGCGTAGATCGAACGAAATGACTGCCAACCGCGGCGAGTTTGGGATGCGCCGGAGCGCTGGGCGGTCGGCCGGGGGTGAAAAGCCAGCCGCTCGTGGCTCTGGAAGAGATGCGCACCGGCCGCCCCCTGACCGAGGCCAACCGCCGGACGCTGGCTTTCGCGGCCGAGCACCGGCTGATCGTCGCCGCCCACGTCGCGGTCCTGCTCGGGACCTCCCGACAGGCGGCTGACCGGCGCCTGCGCCGACTGGTCGCCTCCGGCCATCTGCGTGCCGATCATCCGCTGAGGACGGGGCGCTGGTATCAGATCGAGCGCCGCGGCCTGGGCGCGATCGGCAGCCGCCTGCCCCGCCCGCAGGCTGCCGACACCGCCGGCAGTGACCATGACATCGGCCTGGGGTGGTTGTGGCTGGCCGCCCAGCGGGGGGCGTTCGGGCCCACGCGGGCGGTCCACTCCGAGCGCCAGATGCGCTCCGAGGACGGGCGGCCCCGCTCAGCGGCGATCGGTCCCGAGCGCCATGCCGTTCGGCTGGCCGGCGTCGGTCCTCACGGTGGCGACCGGCGTCACTACCCCGACCTCGTGTTGGAGACCGACACCGGCCATCGGGTCGCGATCGAACTCGAGCTGACCGGCAAGGGCCGGCGGCGCACCGAGGAGATCCTCGGTGGCTACGCGTTCGATCATCGCGTCGACGCCGTCCTCTATCTCGTCACCCACGCCGAGACCGGCGACGCGATCGAACGGGCCGCGTCCGCGGCCGGAATCGCCAACATGGTGCACGTGCAGCGGGTCGCGTTCGGGCCCGGTTCAAGCGCCCGCCGGGCCCCGACCGCGCAGCGCGCCGCCGGCAAGGCCCCGGGCCGGCGCGAACTGACCCGGGCCCGCGCTCAGCCCGCCGCACGCCCGCGTGGCCAGACCCGGTCACTCAGCCGATGACCCCGCCTCCGCGCCCCCGGGAAAACCCCTACTGGACGATTCCGGCCCTGCTGATCCTGCTCTCGGTGCCGCTGCAGTGGTCGGTCGCGCTGCTGGCCGCCGTAATCGCGGTTCGGGCCGGCGTTGCCCTGGCGCGCCCGGCCCTGGCCCGGCGGGCAATGCGGCGGGCCGCCGCGACCCGCGGCGAGACCGTCGCGATCGGGACCGACCGACAGGGCCACCCGGTCACCCTCCAGGAGCGCCAGCTCGCCGCTCACGGGCTGATCGTCGGAGCCAGCGGAGCGGGCAAGTCCACGACCCTGCTCGGAATCCTCAGCGAGCAGATCGTCCGCGGGCGGCCGGTGGTCGCGATCGACCTCAAGGGCTCCCCGGCCTTCACCGGACGGCTGCAGGGGGCCGCCGCGGCAGCGGGCCGCCCGGTGCGGATCTGGACCCCGGACGGCCCGGAGTGCTGGAACCCGCTTGCGGTGGGCAACGCCACCGAGCTCAAGGACAAGCTGATCGCCACCGAGCGCTTCTCAGAGCCCCACTACCAGCGGGCGGCCGAGCGCTACGTGCAGACCGCGATCGGAGCCCTGCACGCCGACGGCCGCGACGTTGACCTGCTGTCGGTGGTCGCGCTGATGGATCCGCGTCGGTTGTCGGTCCTCGCCCGCGGCCTGCAGCCGGCGATGGCTGATCGGGTCCAGGACTATCTGGGTTCGCTGACCCGCGATCAGCTGAGCGCGATCCGCGGCTTCGGCACACGGCTGGCCCTGCTCAGCGAGAGCACAGCGGGACCGTTTCTCAGCGGCGCGCCGGCCAACCCGGCCCCGATCGACCTCCGCAGAGCCCTGGCGGGGGAAGAGATCGTCGTCTTCAGCCTGAACTCCGGACGTTACGGCCAGCTGGCCGCCCAGCTCGGCACCCTGGCCGTCCAGGATCTCGTCAGCGCCACCGGTCGCCGCCTGCAGGGCATGGCCGATGGCAGCACCCCGGCGCTGGCGACGATCGCCGTGGACGAGTTCTCCGCGCTGGGCTCTGACCAGGTCCTGGCGCTGCTCGCTCGCGGCCGCGAGGCCGGCGTCAGCGTGCTGCTGGCCACCCAGGAACTCTCAGACCTCGAGCGCGCCGGCCGCGGGTTTCGCGATCAGGTGCTCGGCCTGACCGCGCTGAAGATCGCCCACCGCCAGGATGTGCCCGGCTCGGCCCGCACGTTCGCCGAGATGGCCGGCTCAGAGCAGGTGTGGGAGGAGACCCACACGATCCAGTCTCCCCTTGGCGCCCGACCGCGCAGCCGTGGCACCCGCCGCGCCGTGTCGCGCCTGGTCGTGCACCCCGACGAGATCGCGCGCCTGCCCACCGGCGAGGCGGTGATGCTGTCAAAGACGCCGGTGTCCAGCGTGACCCGGGTGCGCGTGAAACCCGCACCGCGGCCGGCGGCGGCCGCACGCGCGCCGGCACGGCCGGCGGCACCGCACCCCGCGATCAGGACCCGGGGGTGACGCGGTAGGCGTCGAACACGGCGTCGATGTTGCGTAACCGGCTGATCGCCTGATCCAGGGTGCGCGTATCGCCGACCTCGACCAGGAAGCGATTCTTGACCATCGGGTGGTCGACCGTGCCGTGGATGTCCAGAATGTTGATCCCCGCCTCGGCAAAGGTGCGGGACATGTCCTCGAGCAGACGATGGCGGTCCCAGCCGTCGACGGCGATCTCCACTCGGAAGCTCGTGTCGGCGTCCCCGTCCCAGCTGACCGGCGTGAAGCGGTCCGGGTCCTTTTTCAGCACGGCGACGTTGGGGCAGTCGTCGCGGTGGATGGTGATGCCGCGGCCGAGTGAGATGTAGCCGACGATCGGGTCCCCGGGCACCGGCCGGCAGCACTTGGCCAGGCGCAGCATCACCTCGTCGACCCCATCGACCGAGATCCCGTAGCGCGAGGAGGAGGTGGTCGGCCGGGTGCGGCGCCGGTTGGT
>JALYZB010000358.1 GCA_030945945.1 Actinomycetota bacterium
CCGAGATCGTGCCCGGGGTGCGTCCGAGCATGCGCTTGGCCTCGATGCCGACCGCGTGGACCTCGCCGGTGCGCGAATCGACCGCGACGACGCTCGGCTCAGAGAGCACGATGCCGCGTCCGCGGACATAGACGAGCGTGTTGGCGGTGCCGAGGTCAACCGCCATGTCGCGGCCGCCGAATCCGGTCAGATACGTGAAGAAGCCCATCTCTGCATTCAGGTAGAGGAAAGCGTGGGCGGGCCGGCAGAGCAGAATCCAGTCGCACCTCGCTGCCGCGTCCGTCCGAGGTCGAGTGTATCGAAGGAATCAGGACCCGGACCCTCCGTGCCACCCCTGTCGCCGCGAAAAGCCCTGGAAATCCAGTTCCGGCCCGCTGGGGGACCGGCCTGCACGCCAGCCTGCAGCTGCGGCGTCATAACCGCGGGCCGCCGCCGGTCACAAGATCCCGGGTAGCAGCTGCAGCAGCGTGCTCACCGGCAGCCCGACGACGTTGAGATAATCGCCCTCGATGCTCTGCACAAGCGCGGCCCCGGCGCCCTGGATCGCGTAGCCGCCGGCCCGGCCCCGCCACTCACCGGTGCCCAGATACCAATGCAGCCGAGCCTCGTCGATCGGCCCGAACTGCACCGCGGTGATCGCAGCGGCACTGCGCGCCCGTCCGGCGTCGATCACGCACACCCCGGAGAGCACGCGATGGCGCTCGCCGCCCAGCGCCCGCAGCATCGCCGCGGCGTCGGCTTCGTCACGCGGCTGGCCGTAGATCCGTGACCCGAGGCTGACCACGGTGTCGACTCCGAGCACCGGCGGATCCGTCGGGCCGGTGCCCTGGGCGACCCGGATCGCCTTGCGATACGCGTTCTCGAGCACCACC
Organism: Actinomycetota bacterium; assembly: GCA_030945945.1. The sequence continues at coordinate 873 of JALYZB010000358.1, forward strand.
TCGGCGGGCGGTCCGGTGTCGAGCTCGTCCACGTCTGCGGGACGGACGGCGAAGCGAACCCCGATCTGCTGCAGGATGGCTCGCCGCTGGGGCGAGCGCGATGCGAGGATCAGCGACGGCGCGACGGGCGCCATACCCGTCCCGGCCGGCCCGGTCAGCCGAGATCCCCGAAGAACAGCGCAACCTCACGCGCCGCGGACTCGGGGGCGTCGGAGCCGTGGACCATGTTCAGGCCCACCTCGAGCGCGTAGTCGCCGCGGATCGAGCCGGTGGCGGCCTCCAGAGGGTTGGTGGCGCCGATCACCTGGCGGGCCGCGGCGATCGCCTGCTCGCCCTCGAGGACCATCGCCACCAGCGGACCGGAGGTGATGAAGTCGACCAGCTCGCCGTAGAAGGGCTTGCCCTCGTGCTCGGCGTAATGCTGGCCGGCGAGCTGGCGGCTGATGGTCATCTGCTGCATGGCGGCGAGCCGCAGACCCTTGCGCTCAAAGCGGGCGATGATCTCCCCGCTCAGGTGGCGAGCATAGGCGTCGGGCTTGACAAGGATGAGCGTGCGCTCCATGGCGGCGGGACCTCCGGGAAGGAAAATGACAATCAGGTGGTCGACGACTGCTCGGCGGCAGTCTCCGAGGGCGCCGCTTCGCGCGGACGCCGGCGCTGACGGCGCGGCGCGGGTGCCGCCACACCGACGTCGGCCTCGCAGAAGGGACAGACCTTCCACGTCGGATCCAGCGGCCGTCCACACGACTGGCACGGGTCCTTGAGCTTGCGCATGCAGTTGGGGCAGCGCAGGAAGTCCTTCTCGACCTCGGAGTCGCAGTGGGGGCACAGGTGGTAGCCGAGTTCGGCCAGCCGGGCCTCGGCAGCCTGCATCTCGAGCTCGCGCTCGCGGACATCATCCAGGTACTCGGGCGGGCGGACGATCATGTACACGATCGTCCCCACGAACGGGAACAACGAGGCCGCGGTCGCGCAGCCGATCAGCAGCGGGTCGGCGATCCGCCGCCGGGCGTCGGCGTAGGTCCAGTAGACCAGCGCCAGCCAGATGACGACGAGGAACAGAACAACGAGTTCAACCGCGAGGTTGATCGCGCTGTTGTGAATGCCGAAGATGGCGTAGGGCAGCATCGAGGACGCGAGTGTAGTGGTCACTGCAACGGTGTCGCTCGTATAAGTACGCCGTCGGGGTGCGGGTTCCTCGTCGGTATCCGCGGATCGCTACAGGAACAGGCGTCCGAACAGATACCCCAGCCCGAAGAACACGAGGATCACGATCGCCACGATCAGGGCGACCAGCCCCATCATGGTCAACAATCGCGGCTGATCGTCGTCGTCATCATTCACAAGATCGATGCCCGTCGATCGCCGGCTGGGGCCAGCAGGTCTGCGACCAGGTAGATCGAGCCGGTGGCCACGACCAGGCCGCCCGGCCCCGCGAGCTCGCGACCGCGCTGCAGAGCCCGTTGAGGGTCGGGCACGATCTCGGCGTCGGGCCCGCCGAGCTGGGAGACGAGCGACCGCAGCGTCGGCGGCGGCAGCGCACGCGGATTGCGGCTGCTGGTCAGCACGAGGCCATCGCAGGCCGCGCTCAACGCTCCCAACATCCCGGCCGCGTCCTTGTCATCGAGGATCGAGACCACGGCGACCACCCGCTCGCGGCCGGCGCCCAGCTCGGCGAGCGCCTCGACCAGCGCGCGGACCCCGTCCGGGTTGTGGGCGCCGTCAAGCAGCGTCAGCGGCTCTGAGCCGACCTGCTGCAGCCGGCCGGGGACGCGTACCGCAGCGGCGGCCGCGCGCACAGCATCATCCTTGACGCGGCCGAGGTAGGCCCGAGCCGCGGCGAGGGCGAGAGCGAAGTTCCGGCGTTGGTAGGCGCCCGGCGCCCCCACCTCGACCCCCGGGTCGGTGCCCGCCTCCACGATCCGACTGCCCCGCTGCTGCGCGACGCGGTCGGCCACCGTCCGGACCTCGGGATCGAGACCGGCGCCGAGCACGAGCGTGGCCCCCGGCCGCACGACGTCGAGCTTCTCAGCGGCGATGTCGGTCAGGGTCGGGCCCAGCCAGCGCGTGTGCTCCAGGCCCACGCTGGTCAGCACCTGCACACGGGACGCGATCACGTTGGTCGCGTCGTAGCGGCCGCCCAGGCCGGCCTCGATCACCGCCACCTGCACCCCCGCCCGCGCGAGCTCTGAGTAGGCCGCGGCGGTCAGCGCCTCGAATTGCGTGACCCGGTCCTCGCCTCCGGCGGTCCGGTCCACGAGCGCGGCCGCGTGGGCGGCCCGGGCCACGGCCGCGGCAAAGCATTTGGGGTCTGAGTCCGTGTCCTCGATCCGGATCCGCTCACCGAACGAGACCAGATGCGGGGACAGATAGGCGCCCGTGCGCAGCCCATGGTGCGCGAGGATCGCCGCGATCATCCGGACGGTGGAGGACTTGCCGTTGGTGCCGACGACGTGGATCGAGGCGAACTGCTGCTCGGGGCTGCCGAGCGCGGTCATCAGCCGCCGCATCCGGTCCAGGCCGAAGTTCATACCGAACAGCTCGAGCGACAGCAGGTAGCGCTCGGCCTCCGGCGCCGTCCAGCGCGGACCGCTCGGGCCCGCGCCCCCCGCGGCGGGGCTCACATCGCCTCCAACTCGGCGTGCAGGCGCGCAAGCTTGTCGCGTTCGGCCGCCACCACGGCCTCGGGCGCCTTGGCCACGAAATCGGCGTTGTCCAGCTTGCGCGCCGCGCGCTCGATCTCGCTCTGCAGCGCCGTGCGCCGCTGCTCGAGCTTGCGCTGCGCGGCCCCGAGGTCCAACCCCTCGCCGGGAAGAATCTCCACCGCCCCGCCGGGAACCGGCACGATCGCTGCCGGCGCCACCGCGTCGGGCGCCTGCTCGCCGGCGACGAGATCGAGGCGGCCCAGCCGCCCGAGATGCCCAGCGGTCTCGCCGTAGCCCTCGGCGCGCAGCCGCGCGGCCAGCACCGCCCCCGGCTTGACCTCGGCGA
>JALYZB010000396.1 GCA_030945945.1 Actinomycetota bacterium
GGATCCGGCGCCGCTCAAAAGCGGGAATCTCGCGCGGCTCGCCGACGTCGGCGGGGGCGCTTCCGTCCCGGACTACGGAGTCGTGCCCCCGGGGGGCGCCGGCCCCGGTGGCACTGGCGCCGGGCGCGATACCCCACCGCTCGGCCGCCGAGCCGCGCACGGGCTGGGGCGCGCCGAACAGGCTCATTTGGGGAGCGACATCGGCGCTGAGCGGCACGAACTCCGGCATCGCGTCGGGTTCGGTCTCGCGCCGCTGGGCCCGCTCGAGCGCTTCGTCGTCACGCAGGCCGTCGCCCTCCTCTCGGCCGCGGCGCGCGCGGCGGACCTCCTGCTCGATCGTGGCGGCATGGTCGCGCAGGATCGGATCGGCGGGGATGTAGAGCCAGCTGGGTTCGACCGGCCGCCCCGGGATGGTGCGCACGAAGCGCCCGACGATCTGGCGGAAGATGAGCGGCGTCTTGGCTGCGGTCGCGTAGACCCCCACCCGCAGCCGCGGGATGTCGACCCCCTCAGAGACCATGTTGACGGCGACGATCCAGGGGTCGGCGGAATCGGCGAACGCGGCCAGCTTGGCCGCCGCCCGGGCCTCGGCATGCAGCACGACGACGGGCACGCGGCCGGTCGCCTCCCGCAGCAGCTTGGCGATCCGCCGGGCGTGCTCGGAGTCCGCAGCGATCACCAGGCCGCCGGCGTCCCGGTGCCCATCGGCGCGGATCTGGCGCAGCCGCGCATCAGCCTCGGCGAGGATCCGGGGCAGTCCGTCGGGAAGATCGGTGGAGATCGCGGTCCGGTACCGACGGCTGGATTCGCGGGTGGACAGCAGGGTCTCGAACGTCGTCTCGATCACGTCCTCGCCGCTGCGCCAGGACAGGGTGCCGTCATAGGCCACGAACTGCACCGGGCGGCAGATCCGGTCGGTCACCGCCTCGGCGTAACCGTAGGCCGCGTCGGGCTCGGCCATCCCCTCGCTGTCGTAGCTGATGCCCGGGATCGGGGCCGCGTCGGAGCGAAACGGGGTGCCCGACAACAGCAGCCACGAGGACGTCTGCCCGAAGGCCCGGGTGAACGAGATGCCCCAGGTGAGATCCTCGCCGAGGTGATGAGCCTCGTCGGCGACGATCAGGGTGCGTCGGGGCACCGACCGTCCCCATCGCTTCGGCGCCTTGGCGATCCGCGCGTAGGTGACCGACACGCCGTGGAAGCCCACCGGGGGCCGGGGTGAGCCAGCGTCGGGAGCCAGATCAAGCCCGAGGTCGGCGGCGGCGCGCGCCCACTGGCGGGTCAGCGGTGCGGTTGGACAGGCGATCACCACTGCGTCGATGACCCCCGAGGCGAGCTGGCGGCGGGCGAGTTCGAGGGCGGGGCGGGTCTTGCCGGCTCCCGGCGCGGCGGCGAGCAGGAAGGGGCGATCGGGACGCCGCTCCCAGCCGGCCATCGCCTCCAGCGCGCGTTGCTGCCAGGCGCGAAGGGCGAAGCGGTTGACGGGGGTGCGCAGCGGGGGCACGGGTCGGCCATGGTGCCCGACCGGCCGGACGAAACCGGCCAGCGCCCGCTCCGCCTGGGAACTTGCGGTCGTCCGTGCCTGGTGCGAACATACGTTCGGTCGTGATCGCCTGTGTGCTCATCCCCCGTCTCGCCCTCACCACCGCGGTCGGGGAACGCCGCGAGCTCCTGCAGGCGCCCACCGCGCTGGCCCCCGAGCCGGGCGCGAGCCAGCAGGTGGGGGAGGTCTCCCCGGCCGCCGAGGCGTTCGGCGTGCACCCGGGGATGCGGCTCGGGGAGGCATTGTCCCGCTGCCCGCGGTTGACCCTGGTGCCCCCCGATCCGGCCAGAGTCGCCGACCATTGGGAGCGGCTGCTCGTCCGCCTGGAGTCGATCGGGGCAGCGATCGAGCCCGAGCGGCCCGGCCTGGCCTGCTTCGATGCCCGGGGACTGCTGCGCCTGCACGGCGGGATCGAAGGCGTGCTGGCGGCGGCACGCCGGGCGCTGCGCTCGCCGGCTCGCTTTGGCGTGGCCCCCTCACGTTTTGCCGCCGTCGCCGCGGCGACCCGGGCCCGCACCCGCCGGGCCGAGGTCGTGTCCGGAGGGCAGGTGGAGGCGCGGGCCTACCTGGCGCCGATGCCGGTCGCGCTGCTGAGAGCGCGGCCGGCCCTGGCCGATCTTCCCGAGGCGCTCGAGCGGCTCGGAGTGGGAT
>JALYZB010000402.1 GCA_030945945.1 Actinomycetota bacterium
CTTTCGCAGTCCGTAGACCGGAAGGGAAGGGCGAGATCCGGGCCGCCAGCGGCGTGATCGCTATTGATCAAGACGCCGCTGGTCTGAGCGGTTCAAGCGAGTCCTCATACGCAGGAGCGGGAGTGAGCGACCCGAGGACGAGCGCCGCTCCCCGATCCGCGTCGCGCCCATCGCCACATAGAAGCCTTCAGCGTGAGGGTCGCTCTCGATCAGCAGGGAATCGAATCCAAGCCCGGCCGCGGTGTGGGAAGCGTGTTCGAAGAGCTGACGACCCGCCCCGCGCCCGATGAACCGAGGGTCGAGCCAGAGATCATCCAGCTCGCCCTGCGGCGGGCGGCCGGCAAGTCGGTACACGCCCGCCCTTTCGCCGGCCGCGTCCAGCACGTAGACAGACGCGGTGATCAAGTCGGCCTCGGTGAACGTCAACATCGGTCGCACAACCTCAAGAAATCCCTCGCCGTAGCCCCAATGCGCCTTCGAGCGGATCGCCAGAGCGCTGAGAGCTGCCGCCTCTCCCGAGACTGCCCGCCGAACAACAAGATCCTGCTCAGTATCGGCCACCCGACGAGCGTAACGAGCACGGCACCCGCTGAACGCGCCTCGGTCGTTGCGGTCCGAGGGCCGCCTCCACCAGCACGCCCCTCAAGCGAGAAGGGGGAAAACCGGTGCGGTGAGTCCCGCCCGCGCGGCCGGACCGGCAGGGGGCAACGCCGGCCGGCCGTGATCTGTTGGGGGTCGTATGTGCTTCGGCCATGCGAATTCTTGTCTTCTCGTCACATGGGCTCGGGGGGTGCGTGGCTTGTCTGCGGGCTACGTCGGTCCGTGGCTCGAGAAGCCGCCACCAGCGCTGAACTCGTCGGGGGTTGTCTTCACAGGTGCGGCCTTGCCCGAAGCCTCGTTGGGCTGCCCGGAACACCCGGCGTGTTTGTGGGTGTCATGTGCGAGGCCCGCTAGCGCGCTGCTGGAGCTCTGCGAGGTCCAGTTCGCCGCGGAGGATGGCGGTGGCGACGTAGAACACGGCGGCGCCGACGAGGCAAAGCACGGCGTCGCCGAATCCGAGGGTGGCCCAGGCGGCGACGAACAAGAAGCCGATCAAGGCCGCAAGTTGTGCGGGTTTCATGACAGTTCCCTTCTGGTTTGGCGGTCATAGGCGGTGAGCGTCACGTTGACGGGCAGGCTCGGTAGTTCGTGGCGTTCGAGAGCGGAGATGACCCGTGAGCGCACGTCTCTGAGCGTCTCGGCGGCGGCGCCAGCACGTCGCGTGCCGATCGAGAGGTTCAGCTCGTGATCGCCGAGCCGGCCGGCGACGTCGGCCACGTTTGGGTTGCCCTTCGCGGCCAGCTCGGCGACGCGCTCAATCGCGCGCGGCTTCACCGTTGTCCTACCTGGCTCCTGCTCGCCGAGTTCGAGCTCGCTGCGCGCCAGATACGGTCGCGGGAGCTGCCGTACCGCGAAGTAGATGAACACCAGAAACCCGATCAGGCCAGTGAACCCAGCGATCAATTGAACTGGCGTGGTGAAATCAGACCGCCGTAGGTTCGCCAGGTGGTGGTAGATCGTTCGGTACGCGCTCAGCGAGTTGATGGTGTGCGGTGAGGCCTTGACGGCCAGCAACACCACCATCAGCCCGTACCAGATGAGCGCCAATCCGAGCAGCAGCGTGAGCGCGCGAACCATGTAGGCCGACAGCGGCGTGCGCAGGTTGACCCGTTGGCGGATCACTGGACCCGCTCCCCCGCGCGGCCAAGTCGCACCCGGACGCGGGCCGTGAGGCCGAACGGGCCGCTGATCGGTTCCAGCTGGTCCTTGATTGCGCGCTCCACGTCGCGACGGTCGCTGGTGCGTGCGCGTGAAGCGGTCACGCCGAGCCGTCCGCGCGTGCCACGCCTCGACCGTCTCGGCTTCGGACGTTTGACGCTGGTTGCGCCCGGTGCCTGCTCGGCCAGGGTCTGGCTCATTTCCCCGAGGATCCGGGGCTTCGCCGCCAGCGTGCCGTGGCTGGTGTCACGGTCGAGCACCACCAGGCGCGGTCGGCGTGATCTCAATGTTCCGACGAGTAAGAGCAGGCCCAGCAGCATCGCTCCCAGCCCGCACAACAGCGCCAACGCGGCGGTGCCCCCAGGCGCAGCCATCTGAGCGAGGAAATGTCCGACATGCCGGCGAACGCTCGGCAAGCCAAGCAGCCGGTCAGGCCGTGCTGGCCCGAGGCTGATGAATCCGTCAAAGCAGTAGATCGCGATCCCCAACCCGAGCAGTGCCAAGGCCAGCGTCAGCAACATGCCCACGAGGCGGGCGACGGCCCGCAGCAACAGCATCTAACTGTCCTCCGAGGGTCCGACCACGGCTGCCACGTGCACGCTCACGCTGTCCACGCCGATCCCCGCGAGGGTCGCGGCGCGCTGGACCGCCGCCTTGACCTCCTCGCCGAGCACCACCAGGGGAACGAGCTCGCACACCAGGCGCAGCGAGAGCTCATACCCACCGTGATTGGTTGCCGCACAGATCACGCCCTCCAGCCGCTCGCCCCCGCCGACGGTGACAAAGACCCCGTTGACGCCGGTGTCGGTGCCGACCACCCCGGGGGCACGAAGCGCAGCGTCTCGCGCCAGCCGGGCCAAGCGAACTCGCTCTGACCCCGCCGGTGGCGCAAACGCTGCGGGAACGTTGACTGGCTGACTCATCGCCTCATGCCTAGAACGATCACTACTGGACCCGGGAGGGTTCATCGTCCTGATCGTCGCTGGGCAGGTGCAGGTCGTTGACCGCGACGTTGACCTCGGTCACCGACAGTCCCGTGATCCCCTCGATCCGCCGCACCACATTCTCACGGATCTGCTGCGCGACGCGCGGAATCGACTCCCCGTATTCGACGACCACCGTCAGGTCGACCGCGGCCTCCTTCTCACCAACCTCCACCGAGACACCTTGCGTGCTGCTGTCCTGACCGGGCAGACGCTGCGTGACCGCGCCCAGGGCGCGCGAGACCCCCCCGCCGAGCTGATAGACGCCGCCGACCTCCCGGGCGGCGAGCCCGGCGACCTTGGTCACCACCGGATCAGCAATCGTCGTTCGCCCCTTGTCAGTCTGCAGCCCTCCCGTCTCTCGCCGAGTTACCCCGGTCCCCGCTCCGGACGAGCCCGGTGTCGGAGCGCTGGTCCCACCGGTTTCTGTCGATGCATCAGCCATCAGAGATCTTCCTTTGGTTGTGATTGGACGTCGGCTCAATCGCGAGCGCGTGAGCCTGCTTCGTAGAGGACATCCACCGAGCACCGACGCGGCCTGGTCGCTGATCAGGATGCTGTCGTGCCACTCCACTGCGCTCGCCGCCGGAGCGACGACGCGCCTCTGCTGCGCTGGAAGGACTACCGGTCGCGGGCTTCGGAAACGTCGGCGCCTTCCGTTTCGATCCGCTCCTTGCGGACCTCTTCGGAAACCTCACGTTCCTCACTGATGGTCTCGCGCTCGATCCGAACCTCCTCCCGCTGCACCGGCACGGTCTTGGTGACCATCTCGGTGACCACGTACCTGTGCAGCCGTGCGCGTCCGCTCTCACGCTGCGCCGTGCCGACCGTCAGTTCCTCCTCAGATCGCGTCATCGCGGGATCACTCTCACGACCGCTGGTATCACGAACCACCCTTCCGCCGCGACCATCGGCGGACGTGTCGCCGGCTGGGGCACCCGGAGCCGTTGTTGAACCCCCGGTCGTATACGGGACCCCGTAGTGCTCAAACAGCCCGCGTTCTCCGCCTCGGAGAGCTCACCGTCGGCCTCGACACCTGGAGCATCCCTGACCTGATCCTTCGTCACCTGCGCGCGCACATCTTCCCCGTCAGGCGAGGCGCCTGCGAGCGGCACAAAGTTCGATTTGGTGCCGAACCGGCCGCTGGCGACAGTTGCCCATTCAGGGTTGCCGGTCTGCGGATCCTCCCAGATCTCGGTGATCTTCCCGTCGCTACCCCCCATCGTCCGTGCCTGCCATTGGCATGCGTCAGTCATTTCAGGCATGTCCCACCTCCCGGGCCTCGACATCCCAAACACTCAGGACCTTGGTACCTAGGTTCAGGCATCCCAAGCACAAGATGCATACCCTCTCCTGGGCGTCGGAAACCCGGAAGTTGGACACGACTGGGACATGGGCCCGAGACGGTACGGGTGGGTGGGGACGAGATCGGACGCGGGCATATAAATTTTGTTCACAACATGGCCGACGCTGAACGCTCAGAATCCCGGCAGCCCGCCGACGCGCGGGCATACGTCCGAGCCGACGCGTGGGCAAGCCGTGCGCGAATTCTCGACGCAGCCGCGACTCTGGGCGGCGACCGACAGATCACGATGGCCGAGATCGCCGCTGCGGCAGGCGTAGGCCGCTCGACCCTGTATCGACACTTCTCGACTCGAGAGGCCCTCGACCAGGCGCTCGGGAAGATGCGCGAAACGCACGAGGCGTCGTCTTCGGCCGGCCCGTCGTACGGAGGCGTAGCGACGATGCCCTTCCAGGCGGCCGGCCAGCTCGGCCGCCAGGAGCCACTGGCGCTCGAAGTCACTCGGATACTGGACGAGGTCCCGCCCCACCTCGTCGCCGACCAACTCGTGGCCGAAGCTCGTCGCACCGCCGGGACTGCCGTCGCTCTCTATGTCGTTGACATCGACGGGTCGCACCTGCTGCGCCTTGCCGGCTCTCCGGAGTTTCCAGAGCACATCGAAAATCCCCCCGCTCTCGGCCCGGAGATCGTGCCTGAGGGGCTGTCTGAGTTCTACGAGCGCCTGCGCACGACCCTCCCCGGATGTTTCGTCGAGCCGCTGTGGCTGCGGGGTCGCGTCACCGGGCTGCTGCTCTGCGTGGGGCAACCGGTCTCGTCCCTCGCGGACATAGCCAAGCAGGGCGCCGCCGCCCTTGAGCTGGCCAACGACTACACCGACTTCATCGAAGCTGCCCGGCGACACAAACCAACCACGGCGGCAGCGGAGATACAACAGAACCTGTTCCCCCCCCGCATCGCCCGAATCGCCGGCGCGCAACTGGCGGGGGTCCTGCTCCCGAGCTACGAGGTCGGAGGGGACTGGTTTGACTTCGTCGAGAACCGCGACGGCGCCTGGCTGGCGATCGCCGATGCAGCCGGCAAAGGCCCGACCGCCGCAGGCCTCGGGGCCGCCGCCCTGGGAGCACTGCGCGCCGCTCGACGCGCTGGTGGGGGCCTCCAGCAGGTTCTCTCGCTCATGCACGAGACCGTCAGGACACTGGACAACGATGACTTCTACGTGACCTCCGTGGTTGCCCGTTGGCACGCCACCACCGCAAAGCTGACGTGGATCAACTGCGGGCACCCGTGCCCTCATCTCGTCGACGCTGACGGCACTCTGACGGAACTCGACAGCCGGTCCCACGCCGCGCTCGGCACCGGCGGAAAGCAAGCGAGCTTTGAAATTAGCGAGCGCAGACTGAACCCCGGAGAACGTCTCATCCTCCTCACCGACGGTGTCACCGGCCGACACATGGAGGACGGCACCACTTTCGGCGTGGATGGACTACGCCGCGCGATCGACAACGCCGAATCCCCCACCGCGGCCTGCACCGCGATGGCCATCCAACAAGCCATCACCGATAGCTGGGCAGAACCACTCGAGGACGATGCCACCGTCGTCGTGATGGCCGTAGCGTGACTGGACGGGCTCGCCTGAGTGAGACCGCCCGAGGTTGGCGCGTACCGGCCGTCGCTGCGCGCCAGCCTGCTTCTCGCGACAACAGCTAGGTGCCGGTCGTGCGCAAGATCCAGACCCAGGGCGTCCATCACATCACCCTCACCGGCGCCGACCGCGATACGACCATCGGCTTCTGGGAGGGCGTGCTGGGGATGCCGTTCGTGTTCGAGCAGCCCAACCTCGACAACGCGTCGGAGAGCCACCTGTACTTCGACCCGGGCGACGGGCGGTTGATCACCGTGTTCACCAACGACGAGCGCACAGGCGACCCGTCGCGCACGGCGACCGATCCCGGCTGCGTGCACCACCTCGCCTTCGCGGTCTCCCAAGCAACGTTCGCGCAGAGCGTCGAGCGCCTGGACGAGCGCGGGATCAACCACAGTGGCGTCAAGGACCGGGGCTTCATGGACTCGATCTACTTCACCGATCCGCTCGGCCTGCTGATCGAGCTCGCCTCCTACCGCTTCGAACCGCCCGCCGGGCACACCCACGCCGACGTGCTGCTCGCCGCCCACCGCATCCGGGTCAAGTGCGGTGACTACAACATCGCTCCGATCCATCTCGCGGACGCGATCGAGGCGCTCGTGACCCGCTCGCAGGATTCGCTGTCACCGGACCGCACGCCACGGGACCCGTACACGCCCGCGAGCTGACCGCCCGCTGCAGACCTATGAGCTTGGCGCAGTCTCGCTCGCGGCGTCAGCCGCGGTCGCGTTGCAGGCGCCCGCGCCATTAGGTGAGAAGCGGCGAAACACACTGGCGAGCGCCTCGGTCTCCCCTGGGCCCAGACGGTCCAGAAAGCGTTCGCGGACCGACGCCACATGTGTGGCCTGCGCGTCCCGAGCGAGCGCGAGGCCGGCTCCGGTGAGATGGGCTTCGACGGCGCGGGCGTCGCTTGGGCAGGTCTGACGACGGACGACCCCGCGTGCTTCGAGCACATCCACGATTCTCGACACCCGGCTCAGACTCAGCCCCGCCTCGGCGGCCAGACGTGACAGGCGCAGCTGATGGCCCGGAGCGGCGGCCAGCCGGCCAAGCAGCTCGACGGATGACAACGTGAGGCCGTGGCGGCCCTCGAGCTCGGCGTCCAGAGCGCGGGTCAACCGCTTGTGGCTCTCGAGTAACCCGATCCAGGCGTCGGCCTCAACGTCCGTCCAGCTCGCCAGGCCGACGTCACCGGCCACGAACGGGCAGGCGTCAGCAGCCGGTGCAGGGTCGGGCATGACACCCTGGAGTCTACGTGTGCCGGCGGCGGCCTCGGGCATCATGCTCACCCGGCCCGGCGAGCCTGGCCAGCCATTGCACCGCCCGGAGCAGGTCCCCCTGGCTCAGCGCATGACCCGCACCCGGCTCGGTGTACGCCGTCACCATTGCACCCGCGCCAGTCAGGATCTCGGCCAGACGCCGGGTCTGCTCGGGGGAGGAGAACGGGTCCCCCTCCCCCGCCGCGATCTGCACATCGGTCCCGTCCAATTTGAGCGGCGTGTCGGGCTCGTACGGGAGCATGGGCCGCAGCAGGACCGCGCCGCGCAACAGGCCTGGATGGCGCATGAGCAGGCTGACCGCGATGTTGGCGCCGTTAGAGAGCCCGACCGCGACAACATGATCGGCATCCCGGCCGTAGCGATCGGTCGCCTCGTGGACGAACGCGGCCAGGTCTTCGGTGCGGGCGAGGAGATCGGGGATGTCCAGACGCCCCACCGCCAGCCGGCGAAAGAAACGCGGCATCCCGGACTCACTGACCTGCCCCCGGGGCGACAGCAGCGCCGCCCCCGGTAAGAACTGGCGGCCGAGCGAAACGAGATCTCGCTCGTCCCCGCCGGTGCCGTGCAACAGGAGCAGCGTCCACGGCCCGGTGCCAGCCTCGTAGACGTGCTCAAAGCTCAGATCGCCGGTCGCCGCGGTCATCTGCCGCGCTCTACCCCGACGCCGGCGCGGACTCGGGGCGCCATTGGCGGATGTTGGGCAGCGCGGTGAGAGCCGGCTCGATGCGCGCGCGCAGGGCCTCGAACTCGGGAGGCAGTGCGAGGTGCTCGCCCATCGTCTCGGCCGGCTCGTCGACGTCGAATCCGGCGCCGTCCAGGGTGGCGAGCTCGTAGAGGATCCCGCTCGGCTCGCGGAAGTAGACCGACTGGAAGTAGAAGCGGTCGATCACCGGCGTCGGCCGTCCGCCAGCCTCGATGATCCGCGCGCGCCACCCCTCCATTTCGTCGCGGGGAACCGACCAGGCGATGTGATGCACGGTGCCGGCGCCGGGGACGCCCGGCTCGGTGGCGGTCTCGAACTGAATCCGGCCACCACGCCGTGCGCCACGCGCCTCCCAGACATGATTGGGCAGCCCGACGAATCCGAGCACGGATTGCAGCCGTGTCTCGCTCTGAGCGGGATCCGCGACCGCGGCGCGCACGCCTTCAAAACCCTGCAGCGCGAACTGCTCGGGCAGCTCGCGCGAGCGGGCGATGAGCCGCCGATCAGGGCGATCGAACACGCCGAGCTCGTGGCGCATTCCCTCGGGGTCGGCAAAGCCCAGACGACCCTCATGACGGTCGGTCTCCACGCCCTCGCCGGCCAGCCGCTCGGCCCAGAAGTCCAGGGCCGCCTCGGACCCGACGCGGTGCACGATCGCGGAGATCATCCCCGCACCGGCCCGGCCGGGGGGGGCGCCCGGGTACTCGAAGAAGGTGATGTCAGCGCCAGGCGAGCCGTGCTCGTCGGCGTAGTAGAGGTGGTAGACGCCCGGGTCGTCCTGGTTGACGGTCCTCTTAACTAGGCGCAGCCCGAGCACGCGGACGTAGAAGTCCACGTTGGCCGGCGCATCCCCGGTGATCAGGGTGATGTGGTGGATACCGTCGATCGGATTCATCGGGTCGTCCTCGTAGACCAGGGATACGACCGCCGGCGGCCGAGAGGACCGCCGGCGCACCGAGCCGGTTAGGACTGCTTGACGGCCGAGATGTCGAGCGTGAGCTTGACCTTGTCGGCGACGAGCATGTTGCCGCTACCCAGCGCCTGGTTGAACTTCATGCCGTAGTCACCGCGCGAGAGCTGGCCGCTGATCTCCAAGCCGACACGCTCGTGGCCCCAGGGGTCGGTATCGGTGCCCTGGACCTCGGCGGTCAGCGTGATCGGATTGGTGACGCCGTGGATCGTGAGGTCGCCGGTGACCGTGAAGGTCTCGTCGTCGACGGGCTTGATCGCCGTCGAGGTGAAGGTGAGCTCAGGGTGCTCCTCACCGTGAAAGAAGTCAGCGGACTTCAGGTGCGCGTCGCGCTGGGCCTCGTTGGTGTCGACGGAGTCGACCTTGACGGTGCCGTGGGCCGTGGCCGAGGAAAGGTCGTCGGCGACCTCGAGGGTGCCCTCAAACTCGGTGAACTCGCCGCGCACGTTGGCGATGCCCATGTGCTTGACCGCAAAGCCGACCTTCGAGTGGGCCGGATCAACGGTCCAGGTGCCGGTCGGGACGAGGGCGCTGGTGGAAGTGCTCATGGTGCTCCATTCTGGTGGTGATGTGCGACCCTGACGCGGCCGGTTGATTTACTTGCTGGAGCAAGCATACCACTGGTTGGTTGCGTGCGCAAGCATCGCTTCGGTCCTACGCCCTCACACCGAAGCCTTCCCGTGGGCCCTCAGACGGGCGCCGGAGACGGGCCCGAGAACGCAAGCCAGGGCCTATGAGGCGACCCGGAAATGTGCTTCGCCGACCGTCCCGATCACGCGCACGTACTGCGGGCACATCGTCCCCGGTCACAGACCGGCGTCTCGAACTCGGTCGCACGCGCGCTGTGCACGCCGACGCACCATGGCCGCCGAGCTTGGCCGGATCGAGCGCGACCGACACCGGTAGGCCCTCGGTCGCTGAGGCCGACGCCGTGAACGCGATCGTGAAGGTCGTGTGCGGTCGGGCCCGTGGACCGCGACCAGGGCGAGCGCGGTTTCGCGATTCGTCACATGCCGCTCGAGTCTATGGCCGGGCCCGCCGCATCGAGCCGGGTGAGCGTCCCCCCTCACCGTTGATCTGTCAACTAGCATCTCCAGGGTGGAAACCCTGACCGAAGAGCGTCTCGAGGGCGCCGCCCTCGAAGCGTGGCGCAGCTACCTCCAGAGCCACGCCTCGATCGTCCGCGTGCTGGATGCCGAGCTCGTCAGCGAGCACGGCATTACCTCGCGTGACTATGAGGTCATGCTCTACCTCGCCCAGGCCCCCGAGCGTCGGCTGGCGATGTCGGCCCTGGCCGAGCGCACACGGCTCACCCGGTCGGGGATCACCCGGCTTGTAGATGGTCTCGTCGCCGCCGGCGACGTGCAGCGAGTCGCCTGCCCCAATGACGCGCGCGTCTCGTACGCCCGGCTCACCGACGCGGGGCACGACACGCTGCGGAAGGCCGGGTGCTCGCACGTGCGCAGCATTCAGCGCCTCTTCTTCGAGCACTTCTCCCCCGCTGAGGTTGCGGCACTCGCCGAACTTCTCAGCCGCCTGCCCGGGGCCGAGGCCGGTGGGCAGTGCACCGTCTCCTGACCCGCTTCACGCGACACCGGAGCTGACCGACGATGGGCATGTCTCCCAGCGCTCCGGACCGGATCGCCGCTGACAGCCGCATGGGCACCGTGCGGCTGACGGTCCCTGACCTCGCCCGGTCGCGTGCCTTCTACGAGGAGTCACTGGGCCTGCGTGGCCGTCCGGTGGGCGACGGCGATCTTGCCCTCGGGGTCGGCGACGGCCGGGCGCTGGTCGAGTTGCGCGAGGACCGCTCCGGGGTGCAGCGAGATCCCCGGGCGACCGGATTGTTCCATCTCGCCGTATTGCTCCCGTCCCGGCTGGATCTCGCCCATGCGCTGCGCCGGCTCGCCGGGTCGGGCTGGCCTCTGGACGGTGCCTCCGATCATCTGGTCAGCGAGGCGCTGTACCTGTCTGACCCCGACGGCAACGGGATCGAGCTCTATCGTGACCGGCCCCGCGAGGAGTGGACGCGGGGCGAGATCGGTCCCGAGATGGCCACCCTGGCGCTAGACCTGCGCGGGCTGGCCGACGAGCTTGGGTCGGCGACCGGGCCTCAGCCGCAGGCCCCGGCACAGACGACGATCGGCCACATCCACCTGCAGGTCTCCGAGCTCGCCGAGATCGAGCGCTTCTACTCCGGGCTGTTGGGGTTCGACGTCACCGTCCGTGGCTACCCCGGCGCGCTCTTCGTCTCGGCCGGCGGCTATCACCACCACCTCGGTCTGAACACCTGGCACAGCGCCGGCTCCCCGGCGCCGGCGACGGGATCGCTCGGCCTGCGCTCCTACGAGATCCTGCTGCCCGGCGAGGACGAGCTGCAGCGCGTCACGGGCCGTCTGGCCGACGCGGGGCTGGCCGCCGAGCCCGATCCTGAGCAGGGTGGTCGCCTCGTGCGCGATCCGTCGGGCAACGCCGCGCTGCTGCGCGCCGCCTGAGCACCTCGGCGCGGTCGGGGCGGCTACCCTAGGCGTTCCTCGGCGACGTGGCGGAGTGGCTACGCAGCGGCCTGCAAAGCCGTCTACACCGGTTCGATTCCGGTCGTCGCCTCTATCCGCGGGGAGGTCGCGATCGTTGTGACCCAAATGCTTCACAACCCCTCTGCTTGGCCGGTCTGAGCGCCCGCGGACATGCTCGCGACCGCCGCCTGGTCAAGCCCACGGCGGGGAGATGGCGAGACGGTGCGCGCACTCACGCCGGCCCGCCGGAGACGCTGACGCGAGAGATCACCGCCGCCGGCCGAAAGCAACGATCGGCGGGACTCAATTGCGACCGCACGTGGCGTCGCAGGTAGCGAAGCGCGAGCTGCTTGGACCAAAATCCCCGGTCGGGCCAATTCCCGCCCGTCGGTGAGGTATACGCCCCAGCCGTCTCGGGTCGGCCTCACCAGGATCGCGCGCACGGTCATCCGGTGGTTGGGCTCATGCCGCGCCGAACGCGTGGACGAACGCGTAGCCGAGCTCGCCGCCGTCGTGGATCGACCCCGGATTCTCCGGTGCGACATGGCTCGGCATCCCGCCCGAGAACGAGAACTGGCGAAACAGCCGCCGCAGGCCCCTCTTCGTCGAATCCCATCTGGGGGTAGCCTCGCCGTAGGTTCCCGCCAGATAGGTGTTGGCCCCCCAGTCCCGGGCCGCCGTGACCCTGGCCGGCCATGAAGATCGTCTCCTGATCCCGAGCGCAGATCACGCGATTGAGGTGAGCGTGGATCAGGGTCAGCCCCGGGGTCGTGCCCCAATGGCCGAGCAGCCGCGGCTTGATGGGCTCGAGACGAAGCGGCTCGCGCAACAGCGGGCTGTCGAGCGGGTCAATCTGACCGACCGACAGGAAGTTCGCCGCTGAAGACGCCACCAATGACAACAGGGTATTCCTGCCGCGGTTTAGAATCTGCCTGTGGCGCCAGGCATTGACGAGCGACAGACCGAGCATCTACGGGTCCTGATCGCCAACGAGCGCAAGGACCGGCTCGCACTCGTGGCCCCGATCGTGATCGCCCTCGGTCATGAGGTCATCGCCCGCGAAATCGATGTCAAGGACGTGGGTCCGGTGGCCGCCCGCGAACGACCCGACGTGGCGCTCGTCGGACTCGGCGCGAGCTCCCACCATGCGCTGGACCTGATTGACAAGATCGTCCGCGAGTCCGCCTGCCCGGTGATCGTGCTGCTGCACGCTCCCGACCCCGGGTTTGTCAAAGAGGCTTCCAAGCGAGGCGTGTTCGCTCACATCACTGACATCTCCGACGCCGACGTCGAGGGCTGGCAGAGCTCAATCGACATCGTGCTGCGGCGGTTCGCGGAATATCATGATCTCGAAGGCGCGTTCGGCCGACGCGCGCTGACCGAACGAGCCAAGGGCATTCTCATGGAACGGCACTCGATCGGGGAGGCCGCCGCCTTTGCCATGTTGCGCGAGCGTTCCCGCAGCGACAACCGCAAGCTGACCGACCTCGCCGCCGCAGTCGTCGACGGACACCGGCTCCTGCCCAAGCAGCCCTCCGAGCCCGAACCGGCCTGACGCGTCTGGGGCGATGTGGGGGGGGCGTAGCAACCCACGCGCCCCCGCCCCTTCCCGAGGGCGGTTCGCGCTCGCGACGACTGCGATCTTCGCGCTCTGCTATCGCAGCGATGCCACCCTCTGGATCCACTCGATCATCACGTCGCCGCGTGGGCCGTCCTGGGCACCGGGACGATCCCGATCGTGGAGGCGTGGATCGCGAGTCTGCGCGCTCGCCCATCTGGCGCGCGATCTGAGCCCGCTGGATCCCCTGAGCGGTCCGGCCGGACCCTCAAAAGCCAGCTCGGCGTGCGCCGCGCGCTCGTGCGCTCGGGCTATACTCGGCGTCCACGCGGCTGTAGCTCAGTTGGCTAGAGCGTCTGCTTGCCATGCAGAAGGTCGAGAGTTCGAGTCTCTTCAGCCGCTTGACGAAAAGCCCCGCTCAGGCAGAGTTTTTCTTTTGGTTGACTTGAGCGACAACCCATTTCAGACGTTGCCCAACAGGGCTGTACAACATTCGCCTCCGGCCGGTCGACGCCAACGGGCCGAAGGTCTGCCTGGCACGCAGAAGGTTCCCGTCCAACGCGCCGGTTCCGCTTCTGCTGCATCGGCGGCGCCGCGTGCACGCCATCGGGTCGCGCAGGTCCGCTTGCCGGACTCGTCCTCGAAGTACTCGACGTACGTGACCGTTCACGTCCCTGTGATCTTCGCCCGGATCAGCGCCCCGACACGCGCTTCCGTGTCAGCCCAGCTGCTGCCAGATCAGACATCCAGATCCAGACATCCAGACATACACTCCACGCACTGAGTGCTCCCGTCCCAAGATGCCGAAGTCGTCCCATCGGCTCCGGAGCAGACCGACCGGCGCCGCGTCCGACTTCGGCCCCCGCGTGACAATCACCCTGCGGCCTGGGTGCGCGCCGGTCCAGCTTGCCGCGCATGGACGGCGGCGTTGCAGAACTCTCAGCGTGGCTACCGCTCCTGCTCGGCCAAAAGGGCAGCGTGACGGATTCGGGCGCCCCCTCTAGAGGATGCGGGCGTGGAGTCCGGCGGGTCGTCGAACGATCTTGATGGCTTGCTTGCGAAGCAGGTGGCGTATTACCGGCTCTGGCCCCGAAGTACTCAGAGACGGTGATCCCCGAACTACCCACTGGTGAGCTTGCCCGCGCAGGTGGTGCTGTCATCGCGGCTCTGGACGACTCCGTCCTTCTGGGAGGGTGCTGGAGCTTGCCTGCGGGCCTGGTACGTGGACTCAGCAGTTGCTCGGATGCGCCGACAGTGTCACGGCGGTGGACGCAGCGCCGGAGATGCTCCGGCTCGCCGCTGCCAACGTGAGCGACAGACGGGCGCGGTTCTTGCCGGCAGATCTCTTTGCGTGGGAGCCGGATCGGCGCTACGACGTTGTCTTCTTTGGCTGCTGGCTCTCGCACGTGCCTCTGGAGCGCTTTGAGGAGTTCTGGCGGCTGATCGACCGATGTCTCAAGCAGGACACCGGCCCCGTCGCCTTCGTCGACGACGCCCTCGGGACGCCAGACGAACTGGCCGACGGTGAGCGCTCTGCCATCGTCCGCCGCCAGCTCAACGACGGCACCGCGTTTTGTGCCGTCAGGTCCCGCGCACTCCAGACGAGCTGCCGTGGCGTGCTCAACCACTGGGTTACGAGTACCGGCACGTCCGGGCGCGCCCCTGGCTGCTGGCGCGCCCGGATCGAATGCTCCGATAGATCAGTGCCAGACCCAGCGCGCCAGATGAACCACGTATGTGAGCGTCTGCCCGTCGCTGGTCTTCACGGTTACGTCGACCCCGAGGAGATTGAAGACGCTGTTATGGGTAAGCAACTCCCGGCCCGCGGGGGTGAGTGCGAAGTTCTGGAAGCCGCCGCTCTGGGGGGCAATCGAGAAGTCGCGCTCACCGACAAGGGTCCCGTTGTGAGTCACCGTGAAATGGCCAGCACAGGTGGTCTGGCCGGCGAAGCAGCCGAGCTCCACGCCAATCACTCCACCGGGCGAGACGAACCCCTCCCTACCCAGCACCCTGACCTGGGAAGTGATCACTCCGCCCGCCGTGAAGGTCTGGTCGGCGCCAACTGTGGCACCGGCCGGGTTCACCGCCACCAGCCGGTAGTGGTAGGCGGTGCCGGTCGTCAATCCGGTAACAATGGCTGACGCCACCACGTTGCCCGTCCCGGTCCCAGCATGGGTGCCGGGCGTAGCCGAGCCGTAGTTGACGGCCGTTCCGTACTCGAAGTGGTATGTGGTCGCTGCCCCGTTGGGGTTCACCACACCATGAAGAGTTTCGCTCGTCGGGCCTGTACTCGTCGCAAATCCGGTTGCTGTGGCCGGCGGGTTGGTCGCGGCTGTCGCCGGAGTGGGGCCGCCTGATGCGCCAGCCGCGATGGCCACGCAGACAACCACGGCGATCGTGGCAAGCACCCAGGCGCTACGCATTCTGCGCATATGTTGCCTCCTTCGTAAATGGGATGAGTCGCTCGATCTAACACTCGTCGATCTGCTGAAGTTGCGCGGCCTGCGCCAGCCTTTCCTGTTCACTGTCTGACACGCCCGCTCCCGTTCCGCGCGTAGCGGGTCCCCACGCCACTGAGATGAAGATGCGCGTGCCTCGACGAGAGCAGGAGCGCGGCAACATCATCACAATCAACTCGGCCGGCCCTGAGGCACTCACGAAGGCCAACGCCGCCGGCACCACCTACGGCGGCGCGACCAGGTCCTGTCGCATGGATGCAGACGCCCGGTTCCGCGCAACCGCGGCCGCGGCGCCGCTGCGGCAATCGCGGTGTCGAGGCGGATCCTGCCGGCGACCACCGCCGAACGCGGTGGCAACACCGGCGTTGCCTCGTTGTCGGCGGCGGTCCGACGGCCGACATCGGCCGTCCAGTCGGCAACGATGACCGGCAGTTGGCGTGTCCGACCCTCGGCAGAGTCCTCCCTGCCTCGACTTCGGCTCGCGCGCGCCGCAATGCCGCCGCGTCGTGGCAGGGTAGCTCCAGCATCCGGTCGGTCCGGTGGTGCGTCGCTGCAGCTGTCTCGGGTCGAGGTCGATGACCTTCGGGGAGCTGCGCGACGGTCGCGCCGGCATGTCGGCGCGCGTTGTACCTCTGTGCAGGCATTCGGCGAAGTCGTCCCAAGCCGTCCCTCAGACATCTTGGTAGACCTCCCAAGATGTCCTTGTGCTGTCCCGGGTGGTCGAGGATGGTGGCGGGATGTCGCTGACATCCCTGACGGGACCCTGCATCTCGACGGCGTCGGCCGGGACCTCCCCAGTCTCACCGCCCGGGGGAAGTGAGTTCGCGGCTTCCGCTTCGGCCCGGGCTCGACCCGAAGCAGGAGTCAGATGTCCGAGTACTGCGGAGATCTGACTGCCGAGCGTTCGTAGAGGGGGGTCTGCCGGATCACCCCCCGGAGCCCCACGGTGCGAGGCCAAGCGGCTGGTCCTAGCGAGATGCAGGGCAGCGGACGGCCGCGTCAAGAGTCGCGCAAGGGGGCACGTTGCGGGTCTGCGGCGAGGCATCCTGCGCCTGACCTAGCGTCCTTTCGCCCAGGCCTTGATGGCTGTTGTGCCCGTGATAGCCGTGTCGTCGTCGAGCACGAGTACGGGGACGTCTGGTTGGCCGGTGAGCTGCTCGATTTCTTGCCGCCTACCGCGACGGCTGAGCGGCAGCTTCTTGAAACCGCCGACGACCTTGATTTCGTAAGGTTGTCCGGCGTCGTCGAGGGCTTTCGCGGCGACTCCGCAGGGGTGCTTGATGAGTGGGCCGGTTGCCCCATGTTTTTGGACGGCGCAGGTGTAGAGGATCATCGCGATGACTCACTTTCTCGGCTGGTTCGGACCGCTGCATTGCTGAGCGCTGGTGGCCGGCCTTCATGGGCGAACAGCGATTCGAGGGCGTTCGCGGCCGCTGGGGCGCCCCCGGCATGGCTGAAGCCCGCGGCGACTTGCTGCGCGCCTGGGCGAAGGGTCATTGCCTGTTTGATCGCCGCCCGCAGCGTCTCTGGGGTGAGCGCGTCGGGCATGACTTGTGTGCCGCAACCGGCGGTCGTGACACGGTTGGCCACCTCGAATTGGTCGCGTCCGAACGGTACGACGCAGACGGGCGTTGCGGCTGCGAGCGCTCGTTGGGTGATGCCCATTCCGCCGTGGCACACGACGCACGCGGCTCGTTCGATGAGCGGCCCGTGCGCGAGCCACCGCTCGATCGTCGCGTTCGGTGCTGCTGCGAAGCTACTGGGATCGTGTGCCGCTGTGGCGACCACCATGCGAACGTCCTCGGAGCTCAGGGCTTGCAGCGCGGTTTCGATCAGTGCGCGGTCGCGTTGGAACTCGCTCGAGGCGGTCACGAGGATGAGCGGCTGATCGATGCCGTCGAGCCACGCAGGTGCTTTTGCCGCTGGTTCCCAGAGACCTGGCCCGACGAGCCGGAACGAAGCTGGGAAGTCGAGCCCTTCGGCCTCAAACGGCTCAGCTGTGTAGTAGAGGTACAGCGGGGCTCGCCACGCATCGACCGGGTCGAGCAGCGGCTCAAGACCGAGGCGGCGTCGCGGGGCGTTGAGGACCTCCAGTCCGGGCGGGGCGATCGTGAACGGAATCAGGGTCAGCTCGGGCGAGGTGTCCGGGGCGAGCCCAACGTGCTGAAAGAAAGGGATCCATTGTCCCCAGGGGATCGTCCCGGCCTCCGCGACGGCTGCGGCGCCGGGCGTCGTGACATCGACCAGCAGGCCGTCGGGTTTCACCTCGGCAATAGCGGCCTGAAGGTCAGGTAACTCATGCTTTGAGCGTTCGTGAAACGTTTGAAATGCTCCCCCGAGCGACTCCTCCGGAGAGCTTCCGCGCCAGTCCTCCAGCGGCACCGCCTCGATCGCAGGATCGATCGCCTTGGCCTGCAGACCGAGCGTTTGCAGCGCGGCTACCTCCGAGGCGAGCGTCCGCAGGTGGACCTCATGACCGCGGTGCTGCAGCTCGAGCAGCGTGTCGACGATCGGATACAGATGCCCACGCGCGGGCGACGTGTACGCAAGGTAGCGGCTCATCACAACTCCCCTTCTAGACGTTTGATCAAGTCGACGAGTGTGCGCTCGGTTTCGGTACGACTGAGCCCCAGATCGAGCCGCAGCAGCTTCCACGTGTAAACGTCAGTGAGGACCACCAGGGCAGCGACCCGCCGCTTGCGGGCCGCGCCACGCCGCCCCACGAGCATCGGCGCGAAGACGCGCTCGGCCCACGCCCAGTGCCACTCACGTCCACCTTGGACCCATTCGGCGATCACAGGGATCCGGTCCTCCTGAGCCAGTAGCCGCAGGCGGTTGGTGCCCCACCGCTCGTACTGGCCGACCACGTTTGCCACAGCCCCCACCACGTCGCCGACCGGCGCGGCTTCCCGGTGACTGATCATCTTGTCCACGGCTCGCTGCATCGCCGCTCCGAACAGCGCTTGCTTGGAGCCGAACCGGCGTAGCACCGTCCGGCTGGTCACCCCGGCCTCGACGGCAACCGCTTCCAGCGACACATCCTCGTAGGAGTTGTCGGTAAACAGCTCGACGGCAGCATCGAGCACTCGGTCCGCAGTCACCTCAGCAGCAGCGGCCCGCGCCGCCATCCGGTACGGCCGCCCTTGCGCCCCCTTCACGCTTTTCATGTCGCCCATGGTGATAAGATGTCGCTCATGGTGACACGAAATGTGGAGCTGTGTCAAGGACCCGCTTCCGATCCACGTGCGCGCCACCGCTGGCTGCGTTGGTGGCGTGGGCGTGGCCGCCGAGGGCACCGGCGATCTCTTGGACGCTCCGACATCGAGTGGGCGCCGTAGCCGCAGGCTCTTGGCAGCATTCAGACGCCGGCGAGGCTTGGTGCCGTAGTTCGAGCCCGTGCGACAGCGTGGCGCAGGAGCCTGTGGAACCGCCGCCCGGCTCAGACCGCGGTGGACGTATGCCTGCTGGCCGATCAGATCGACGGCGTCACTCGACGTGTCGGGCCCGGGTCGAGCTCGCCGGTGATCCGCGCCGCGAACGGCTTGCCTCGGCCACGAGCTGTCCTCGTCGTCCGTCTCCCAGCAGCTTTAGCAGGCTCACGTGTCTGTCTCCTTCGGTTCGTGGGGTCAACCACGTCCAGACGCTAGGCGCAGCAGATGACCTAGGGATGACAGCGCGGCCGACGTCGCACGCGCGCTCTTAGCTCTTTCATGAACGGTTCATGTTGGCCAGGGAGGCTGTCAGCGTGCGCATCTTGATCGTTGAGGACAAAGAGAAGCTGGCGCGCATCTTGCAGCATGGGTTTCGGAAGGAGGGTCTTGTCGCAGACGTGGCTTTGACCGGGGAGGATGCTTTGTGGATGGCCGCCTCGACCGCGTATGACGTGGTGCTCCTTGATGTGATGCTGCCCGGGATCGACGGGCGCGAGGTGTGCCGCCAGTTGCGGGCGGAAGAGGTTTGGTCGCCGGTGCTGATGCTCACGGCCCGCGACGCGGTGGAGGATCGTGTGGCCGGGCTGGACGTGGGCGCAGATGACTATCTGGTCAAGCCGTTCTCATTCGTAGAGCTGCTCGCGCGGGTGCGAGCGCTGGCGCGTCGCGTCGCGATCCAACGTCCGGTCATTCTCGCGGTCGGGAAGCTTCGGCTTGATCCGGCGGCTCGTCAGGTGTGGCGCGGCGATGATCAGCTGGACCTGTCGCAGAAGGAGTTCGGTCTGCTTGAGACGTTCATGCGTCGGCCTGGAGAGGTGTTGTCTCGCTTGGCGCTGCTGGAGCAGGCGTGGGATTCGGGGTATGAGAGCCGCTCCAACGTGGTGGACGTGTATGTGGGGCGGTTGCGAGCCAAGATTGATGAGCCGTTCGGTGCCGCTGTGCTTGAGACCGTGCGCGGTGCGGGCTACCGGTTGCGGGCCGAGCCGTGACGCGGCAAACGCTGGACGAGGTCGTGTCAACTGAGGTGAGCATGTGCTGAAGCGGTTGACGATCCGCGCGAAGCTGACGATCGCGTTCGCCGCGGCGATGGGTGTCGTGCTGACCGCGACCGGGGGGGTTCTGTATCTAAGCTTTCGCAGTGAGCTTGATCAGACGATTGATCGCGGTCTGCGGTCGCAGGCCTACGGGCTGCAGGCATTGATCCTTCAGTCCGACGCTGGCCTCAGGGAGGCCGGGCGGGGTCTGATCCGTAACGGGCAAAGCTTCGCTCAGGTGATCGTGTCGGGTCGCGTGAGCGATTGGACCCCGCCGCTGGGCAGGCGACCGGTGCTGTCTAGAAGCGATCTGGCTTCGGCGCGTCGAGCCACGATCGTCGTTGAGCGTGTCTCGCCGCCTGGGCTTCAGGGTCGGGCCAGGCTGCTGGCGAGCACCGTGACCGGCCAGGACGGTCGGCCGACGACGATCGTCGTCGGCACGCTGCTCAGCGGACGCGACCATACGCTGTCGGTGTTGATGTTCCTGCTGGGGCTGGGGGGAGCTGCGGCGCTGCTGTTAGCCAGCGCGCTGGGCTACGCCCTGACCGCGGCGGCGCTGCGAACGATTGAGTCGATGCGCCGCCGCGCGGAGACGCTGTCGGTCGCGCGCCTGGGTGAACGGCTGCCGGTGCCCCGCGCGCACGACGAGCTGTGGCGGCTCGGAACCACGCTGAATGAGATGCTGGCCCGCAGCGAGGCCGCGTTTGCCCATGAGCGCGCGTTCGTTGCCGACGCCAGCCACGAGCTGCGGACGCCGCTGTCGATCTTGCGGGCTGAACTGGAGATCGCGCTTCGTGGCGAGGACTCGCTGACCGAGCTGCGCGCCGCCGTAGTCTCAGCCGCTGAGGAGACCGAGCGACTCTCGCGGCTGGTTGACGATCTGCTGCTGATCGCTCGCGCTGATCAGGGAGAGCTCACCGTGCACTGCTCCCCGGTGCGCCTCGCGGACCTGCTGAGCGGCGTCATTGCGCGCTTTCGTTCGCGAGCGCACGATGCGGGAAGGGCTTTGACGGTTTCAGCGCCACCCGACCTTCAGTGTCTTGCTGACCACGCGCGGCTGGAACAAGCGCTGACAAACATGGTCGACAACGCGCTGCGTTACGGCACCGGCCCGATCGAGCTGTCCGCCGTGCCGGCCGACGTCACGGTGCAGCTGCACGTTACCGACCACGGCCCCGGGTTCTCAGCCGGTTTCCTGGATGATGCCTTTGAGCGGTTCGCACGCGCGGACACCGGCCGCACCACCGACGGCAGCGGTCTCGGACTGGCGATCGTACGCAGCATCGCTCGCGCGCACTCAGGCGAGGCGCACGCCACCAACCGAGACTCTGGAGGCGCCGACGTCTGGCTGACACTTCCCGCGCGCCTGACACGTCGCCCGAGACCGTCGCGTCACCGGCGAGCAGCGCGACCGCGTCGCTGAGCACGCTGTCGCATGAACCACAGATGACAGCCCGAAGCCGCATTCATCACCGAGTCATCTCGCGAGCCTACGTTGCGTGACAACGGATACATCCACCCGAAAGGACCACCGTCTCATGCTCAAACGAATCACCACCGGCGTCGCTGCACTGACCGCACTCGGCGCGCTCGCGCTGGGCGGCTCGGTAATCGCCTCAGCACAGCAGCCCGCGACGCACTCTCCCGCGAAAGCCAGCTTGCTATCTGTCGCGGCCGAGGCGCCCAGCTCAACGGCCGACGCGCCCGGCGGCCCCAACGACCAGACCGGCGGCCCGGACACTGGCACCGCGACCGAGATAACGTCGGGGTCTGAAACCCCAGCCGAAGCGCCCAGCTCAACAACCGACGCGCCCGGCGGCCCCAACGACCAGTCCGGCGATCAGTCTGGTCCCAACGACCAGACCGGCGGCCCGGACACGGGCTCCGCCACCGCAGCGAAGGCCGGGGCTGACAGTCCGGCCGAAGCGCCCAGCTCAGAGACCGACGGGCCCGGCGGCCCCAACGACCAGTCCGGCAGCCAAACCGGCCCGGACACCGGCTCGACCACCACGGGCTAAACAGGGGCATCAAAGGCGCGCGGGGCTCACGCCGGCGCATGAGCCCGAGCCCTGGCAGACGAGGGGCGGTCCGGAGAGCGGGCCGCCCTTCGCCTGTCCCCCGAAGATCACGCGAGGTTCGGACCGGCCCGAGCCTACCCGCGCGGCCGAGCGTGACGTTGACACACCGCCCGCTTGCGCAGGCCGAGCACCCCCGTGACAGGCATCGTCGTCGAGACTCGCAGCCAACTAGCACCTGGCTGGACTTGAGGACTGGCGCGCGATCGAAGCTCCCCGTTCGCAACCTGTAAGACCGAACCCAGCATCCCGAAGCCCAACCCGGGACCGACGCGTTGCAGCCGCCGCGGACACGCCCCCGCCGACATGCCCGCACTGCCAGCACAACCCATACGCAGCGACCGTCACGACCATGTGGCATTTGCTGGCCTTCTCCGCCAGCGGGCTAGCCCGTGCCGCCCGCCACGCGCAGCAGGCAGGGGTCGCTGGTCAGACAGATTGGTGGCGGGTCGACGCACGGACCTTCGCGGCCGGCGAGCGGTCCTATGACTCAGGTCGCTCATCGCCTGCGTGACGCGTTGCCGAGAGGACCGGCGCGACCAGCGCATTCGCAGACGCCACCGGATGAAACCGGACGGCAGGGCCGCGACACCAGACGCGAACCCCGCCGGTCACGAGCCGCTGCGGTTACAGATCCTGGTCAGTGACCTGTTCACTGAGCTGCGAACCCGTTGGTCTGCACCCAGTTCCTGCACTCCCCGGATGGTGGGATGGTCGAGGTGACACACCGGCTGGCCGAGGCTGTGGTGCCCGGCGGGCACCTCGTGGTCGTCGGCCACGCGCCATCTCAGGCGTTCGCTCACCTAATGAGGAATGAAATCCATCTGCCGCCCCAGAGCGGACGGGGGCGACATCACCAAACTACGCCGAATTCCGCCAAGGCCAAGACCAGAGCTCCGCTCCTGAGTCGAGCAC
>JALYZB010000406.1 GCA_030945945.1 Actinomycetota bacterium
CGACGGGCCCCGGCGAGCAAAATAATTAAACACCCTCGCTAGCGAGCCGGGAGTCAGCCGGACTTGGGTGATGTCCAGGGCGCGCGCAGGCGGCGCTCGAGCTCGGCGGGTAGGTCGTCGATCGCGATCCGGTCCTGGGTCAGGCGGTCGCGCTCGCGCACGGTGACCGTGCGGTCTGCCAACGACTGGTGGTCGATCGTTACCGCCCACGGGGTGCCGATCTCGTCCTGGCGGCGATAGCGGCGGCCGATCGCCCCGCCCGAGTCGTACTCGGTCTGCATCAGCTCGCGCAGCTGGTGGTGGACCGCTTGGGCCAGCTCGGGCTGGCCGTCCTTGCGAACCAGCGGCAGCACGGCCACTTTCACCGGCGCCAGCTGCGGGTGCAGCCGCAGCACGGTGCGAGCCTCCCCGCCGATCTCGTCCTCGTCATAGGCATCGACGAGGAAGGCGAGCATCGCGCGGTCCGCGCCGGCCGCGGGCTCGATCACGTGGGGGACGTAGCGCTCGCCGGTGTTCCCGTCGTGGTACTCAAGCTTCTGACCGGAGTGCTCGGCGTGTTGGGTGAGATCGAAGTCGCCGCGGTTGGCCACCCCCTCGAGCTCCTGCCAGCCGATCGGGTATCGGTACTCGACGTCGCTGGTGGCGCTTGAGTAGTGCGAGAGCTCGTCGGTGTCGTGCGCGCGCAGGCGCAGATGGTCAGAGCGGATCCCGAGGCGCACGTACCAGTCGTGACGCTCGCGCAGCCAGTGCTCATACCACTGCTCGGCCTCGGCCGGCGGCACGAAGAATTCCATCTCCATCTGCTCGAACTCGCGGGTCCGGAAGATGAAGTTGCCGGGGGTGATCTCGTTGCGAAAGCTCTTGCCGATCTGGGCGATCCCGAAGGGCGGCTTCTTGCGCGAGAACTGCAGATAGTTCTTGAAGTTCAGGAAGATGCCCTGGGCGGTCTCGGGGCGTAGGTAGACCGTCGAGCCTTCCTCCTTGACCGGTCCAACCGTCGTCTCGAACATGAGGTTGAAGTCGCGCGCTTCGGTGAGATCGCAGTCGTCGGTCTCGCCGGGGTGCCGGGACGGCTTACGCCCGCAGGCCGACACCTCGAGGTGATCGGCGCGGAAGCGCAGCTTGCAGGTGCGGCAGTCGATTAGCGGGTCGGTGAAGCCGGCGAGGTGGCCGCTGGCCTCCCACGTCCTGGGGTGCTGGATGATCGCCGAATCCAGCGCGACCACGTCGTCGCGCTCCTGCAGCAGCGACCGCCACCACTGTGCCTTGACGTTGTTCTTGAGCAGCACCCCGTAGTGGCCGTAGTCGTAGCTGGAGCTGATTCCCCCGTAGATCTCGCTGCTCTGAAAGACGAAGCCGCGCCGTTTGCACAGCGACACGATCTTGTCCATGGTCACCACGTCGTCGGTCATCGCGGGCGCATGCTAGCCGCCACCCGCCGATTGGCACTCTGGGCCAGCGAGTGCCAACCCCTCGGCTATCATCCGGCGGCGATGCCGATCTACGAATACCGGTGCAAGAAGGGTCATACTTTCGAGGTTCGTCAGAGCTTCTCGGACGAGAACGTGACCACCTGTGAGGTGTGCGGGGCCCCGGTCGAGCGCGTCTATCACCCGATCGCGGTGCACTTCAAGGGCTCAGGCTTCTACAACACCGATTACGGCACCCGCCAGCGGTCGCGTGAGCTCAAGGAAGCCAAGGAGGCCAAGAGCAACTCCGAGTCCGCCTCGAAGTCCGACAGCTCCTCGTCAGACTCGAGCTCAGGCGGCTCGGACAGCTCGGGCGGCTCGGACAGCTCGGGCGGCTCGGACAGCTCGAGCGGTTCCGACAAGTCCAGCAGCACCGGCTCGGGCGCGTCAAAGGGCTCGGACGGCACGTCGAGCACCTCGAGCACCAAGAAGGCCGATTCGTCGGCCAAGTCCAAGTAGCGGCGCTCAGCCGTTCATCAACCGGCCGACCGCCCGTTGTACGGCCGCCGGGGACGCGACCAGCGCGGATGCGCCGTCGGGCAGCGTCGTGGCCCCGGTCGGCTCGAGGATCCGGGTCGGCGCCGAGCCGCCCATCTCCGCGGCGGCGAACAGGCTCAGCAGGCCCAGTCCGCCCATGTCGGTGCGGACGGTCCCGGGTGCGTACCAGGACGCCCACGGCAGGTGGAAGAACGCGCCGGGGGAGAGCAGCTGGCTCTTGATCCCGTTGAGGATCTTCTGCTGGTAGCCCGCCCGGGTGAGGTCATTGGACGCGGCGTTGCAGGCGTTCTCGCGTGTCCGGGCCAGGGTGAGGGCCTGGATGCCGGTCAGCGTGTGGGTGCCGGGCGCGAGGAACAGCGAGAAGCCGCCATTCTTGGCCCCGCCGCTGATGTTTGAGCAGATCCGACCGGTGGTCACGTCGATCCCGCCGACCGCATCGATGAACTTCGGGAAGTTGGCCAGGTTGATGACGATCAGGTGGTTGACGGTCACGCCGGTGAACGCCTCGATCGTCCTGATCGCCAGCGCCGGGCCACCGTAGGCGTACGCGGCGTTGATCTTGGTCGAGCCGTATCCGGGGATGTGGGCGACGGTGTCACGCGGGATCGAAAGCCGGCGTGAGACGCCGCCGCCGATCCGCCACAGCATGATCGTGTCCGAGCGGCTGCCGCGGTCACTGGTGTTGGCGCCCGCCTCGTGGGTGCCCTTGGGTCGCTGATCGGTGCCGAGCACGAGCACCGTGTCGGTGCCGGTGATCATGTTCGAGCCCGAGGCCAGCGCGTTGGTCGCCGAGGCGGGCAGCGAACCGCCGCTCTGGGTCGAGGCGCTGACCATGAAGAGCACGAACGACAGCAGCAGCCAGGCGACCAGCGCCAGCGCCAGCCACTTGAGCGCCCGTCGCGGGCTGATCCTCCGGGCCGGGGTCAGGCCCCCGCCACGCCGGCGCCACCGAAAGCGACGGCCGCCGCCCGGCCCGCCGCCACCCCGGCCCTGGCC
>JALYZB010000426.1 GCA_030945945.1 Actinomycetota bacterium
CGCACAAATGCCAGCGCGTTCTGCTCGGTTGCCCTGGTGAGCGCGATGTCGATCGCCAGCGCCTCGAAGAAGCGCAGATCTGCAGCGTCTGCTCCCTGCGTGACGAGATGGTCTCGGAACTGCACTATGGCCAATTCAAGCTGCGCGACACGCTGCCCAGCCTCGGCTCGTTGCGCCTGCGCGAGTGCGAGCAACGCGGCGCGGTCATCCATCACGAGATCATGCGCCACGGCTCGGACGTCGCTCAGACGCGCGTCAGGCCGAGTCCCGGTCCGCGGCGGACTTCTGAGCTGCTCCCGGCAAGGGCGCTCAGGGCACGCCGTAGCCTGCCTAACGTGATCCTGCGTCCACATCGCGAACAGAACGCAGCCGCAACGCGAGCGGTCTTCGAGAGAGCCGTGCGGATCACGGCATCGGCGAACTACACGAGCCAGCAGATCGAGGCATGGGCGCCCGTCAGTCTTGACGCCTCGGCGTGCGCCGAGTGGGTGGCCGCGCGTGCTTCCGCCCAGACAATCGTCGCCGTCGTAGACACCCGGATCGCCGGCTTTAGCGATCTGATGGACGGCACGCTGCTCGACATGCTCTACGTCGACCCCGACGTCGGTGGGCGTGGAGTGGGCTCGGCGTTGATCGCGCGAATCCTCGCCCTCGCCCGCGGCGATGGCGCGGCTGCAGTCGAGACCTACGCAAGCCTCACGGCTCGTCCCCTCTTCGAACGACATGGCTTCACCGTGATCGAACAGAGAACCACGGTGGTTCGCAACATCGCGATGACCAACTTCAAAATGCGCCGCGTCCTCGACCGAGCATGAGGCGGCGGGTTCTCCTGGCACGAACGTCCGGGCACGAGCTCGGTCCCCGTGCACCGAGCGATGCTGCCGCTTTCAATCGGCGGGCTCCCGAAGCGGAAGCGAGGCGCTCAGACCCGGTCCGGCGACGATGCAACAGCCTCGGGAGGGGGTGAGGCAGCGGCGGCGCGCCAGACAAGCCCTGCGGGAGGATTACGTAGTCGTCCCTGTGGGCTGGCAGCCGCAGGTGCCAGCGGCGTACTGTCCGCTGCCGCAGCACTCGCTCTTGGCGGAGGGTTCACAGCAGCGCGCTTGCGTTTGGGGGGAGCAGCAGGAGGAGGGTTCGCGGGCGCGGATGATCGCTGAGAAGGCGTGGGCGTGAACTTGGTGAGTGGGGGTGATTTCGATCTGGTCCAGACCGGCGGCCTTGAGTGCGTAGCGGAATTCGGCTTCGGTGAGCGCGCCGGCGATGCAGCCGGTCCAGGCGGCGATGTCGGCCGTGGTGGTGTCGTCCATGTCGGGGTCGGCGATGACGTCTGAGATGGCGAACCGTCCTCCGGGGCGAAAGCACACGCGCAGCTTCGCTCAGCGTCTTTGGTTTGTCGGCTGAGAGGTTGATAACGCAGTTGGAGATGACGACGTCCACGCTCTCGTCGGCGAGGGGCATGTTCTCGAGGTAGCCTTGACAAACTCAACGTTCTCCACGCCCGCCTCGACTGCGTTGGCGCGCGCGAGTTTGAGCATCTCGTCGGTCATGTCCAGGCCGATCGCGTGGCCGGTCGGCGCGACGCGTCGGGCTGATATGAGCACGTCGGCCCCTGCGCCGGCGCCGAGGTCGAGCACGACCTCGCCGTCGCACAGGTCGGCGACCGCGGTTGGGACGCCGCACCCCAGCGACGCGTTGACGGCCGCGTCGGGTACCCCAGCCGGCGTACATCAGCTATCAGTGATCGGTCAGGACTGCCCTTCCCCTCGCGCACGCAGAAGGTTGGTACCGAGCAGTGCTGCGGCGTGATCGGGAACCGTCGGCGGCGACGAAGCTGCCCCCCGGCGCCGCCAGCTCGAGAAGCGGAGCCGGATAGCGGTGCATGTAGCGGCGACATTGCGGCACGCGGACGGTACGGCGCTTGAGGCAATGGTCTGGCCTGACCGGTGTGGCCTGCGATGGCGCCCGACCCGTAGCATCGCTGCGGTGACTGATCGGTTCAGCGTCTGGATCAGCGCCTATGAGGCAGCGTGGCGGGCGGAGGGCACTGGTTCCCTGGGCGACCTGTTCACCGGGGATGCGACCTACCAGGCGGCGCCGTTTGCCGCTCCGCTCGTCGGGTTGAACTCCATCGCCCAGTTCTGGGAGGACGAGCGCGAAGGACCCGGCGAGGTCTTCACTCTGCATTTCGAGATCGTCGCTGCGCAGCGGGCTAGCGCCGTTGCACGCCTAGAAGTCGTCTACGGCGCACCGCCAACGCGCATTTACCGGGACCTGTGGATCATCACGCTCACCAACGACGGACGCTGCTCGACCTTCGAGGAGTGGCCCTTTCATCCCGGACAGGCACGCACTGCGTCCTGAAACCTTCGCTCGCAGGTGCCCCTCAGGGCACCCTGTCCCAGCTGGAGTGATCCACCCGCGCCCGAAGCCCCGACCTCTGGATTCTCGTCGCCCGCCTCGCCAGCTCCGGCGAGCTCAAGGCACACTGCTGCTCCGGGTTCGGCAGAGCGCGAAGCGGTAGCCGTCTGCTCGTGACTGCACCGGCGATAAGGAGCAGTCTCGCACTCCGGCGGAAACGACACGTGACGCGACCGATCGATCGGCCAACGTCTCTCCCCCGCCGTGAGTTCGCGGGCATCGCCGGTGGCTGGCCGACGATGCTGATGCCCCGGACCGGCGGCCTGGTCGTGCCGGGCTGACTGACGGCTGTGTGGTCGGGCTCGGGCTGTGGCCGCGTGGTGGCGATCTGGGTCCGAACATCTGCGATGGGACGACGTTGGCGTGCCGGGATTTGAGTGGCACCAGCGCTTTGGTCGTGTTG
The DNA here is from genome assembly GCA_030945945.1 of Actinomycetota bacterium. The sequence goes on from JALYZB010000426.1 coordinate 2,822, forward strand.
CCGCACGGGCATAGGGGTCGCGCCGGCGATGGGACCGTCAGGTCGCGTGGGAGAGGTCGCGCAGCCGGGCGGCTAGCTGATCGGCGATGGCGGGGTGCTGTTCGACGGTGATTTGTTCGACGCAGCCCCAGGGCACGTTCGATTTCGTCTGAGGCTGCCGGGGTGAATTTCATGGTCCCGTCGGGGGCGATCTGTTCGATCCCGTCCCAGCGTGCGGCGACGGCGTTCACAGCGATCGCGTCAGCCTCGGTCACGTCGTCGGGCAGGTCAAGTTCCACGCCGGCGCGTGACACGGCGACGGGATATCCGCCGGGCCGGCCGCCGGGCGCGGGAACGTGCAGGCTTCGGGGTGTGTGAGAGCGCAGCGCGTCGATGGTCGCGATCGTGGCCGCGGTGGTGAGGCGGTGCGCCGAGCAGGCCCGAGCCGCAGTGTGGGCAGACTACGTTCATCCCTCAGACATGGACCTGTTTGAGTCAGCGCACGAGGCGGCGCACAGAACCGGACGCCTCGACGTCCAGTACAGACTCGTCGGCGCAGATGGATCGGTCCGCTGGGTGCGCGACCGCGGCCGACTGCGGATCGAAGACGGACGGCGGCTCCTCGACGGCGCGATTCTCGACGTGACAGCGATCAAGGCCACCCAGGCCGCGCTTGAGACCGCCGTCGCCGCCGCCCATCGGGCAGCTCAGGTCGATCCACTCACCGGCGTGTGGAACCGCCGCTCGCTGGACTCACACGTGACAAGCCTCGGCGACGGGCCGGTCGGCGCGCTGATGCTCGACATCGACCACTTCAAGGCAGTCAATGACGGTTTCGGACACGCGGCCGGCGACGCCGCGCTGATCGCTGCCGCCATCCGGCTGCGCGAGACGACTTCCACCAGCGAGACCGTCTTCCGGATAGGGGGCGACGAGTTTCTACTGGTGCTCCCTGGCCCGCTGGACGACGACGCGCTGCGCGACATCGCCGAGGCATTGCGGGACCGGTTTGAACACGAACCGTTCACGTTCCAGGGCCAGCGCCTGGAACTGACCGTGTCCATCGGCGTCGCGCGATCGGAAGCCCTCGCGGGCGACATTGACTCGCTACTCGCCGCGGCCGACCTCGGCCTGTACGCCGCTAAGCGAACCGGAGGTAACCGCGTCGCCCTGTCAGGTGGGGAGGCAAACGAGGAGCTCGCCGATGCGATTCCGTCAGCACACCGGCACGAACACTAGCCGCCGGGATCGCGGACAGAGTTACACCGGCTAACGCCGCGACGCTCGCCGATGTTCCCGGCCGGCCCGTGCGACGCGGATTTGAGAAGTCAGCAGTGACGTCTGATGCGCTTTCTCACGAAGTCCCGAAAGTGTCGCGGACGGTTTGACGCACCCTGGGCAGCGTTGCTTTCTGGCGGATCGAGCCGTACCGCCCGCTTGCGCCCCAATGCCGCATCCCGCCAGAAGCAGCCATATCCCTGAATCAGCGCGAACCTGACCTGGATCGTCGCCGTGACTTCCTGCTCCCCGGGCTCGACCAGCAGCCCATGGGCAGCCGCGGCCGCTGCCCATCCCCCGCTTTCAGGTCGAAACATTTGCGCTGTCTGAGGCTCGGCCAGGCCGACCAGCTGTCCGAGCTGTGCCGTCCAGACTTCAGCGACGCCCGAGCGCTCCCTGGTGTCGAGAAGGAGGCCGCCCCATCCGAAGGGGGTCGGCGATGATTCGCTCCTTGCTCAACCACGGACATGGATAGCGACCGAGGCGAATCGCCGCTTCGTCGTGGCCGGGCAACCTGTCTTCAGAGCCTGAGCGGCGCCGCGGTCCTTTCCCCACCCGAATCCCCAGTGTTAACGGTGCCGTCCGGCTCGATGAGCAGAACTTCGGTCTCCTGCTCGGCGTCGGGGCAATGCTCGACGCCGCGCGGGACAACGAAGATTTCGCCCGGCTCAAGCGTCACGTCTCGATCTCTGAGGTGGATCGTGAGCCGGCCAGAGATCACCAGGAAGAAGTCGTCGGTCTCGTCATGCTTGTGCCAGACGAACGGGCCTTTGACCTTCACGATCTGCAGCTTGTAATCGTTCAGATAGCCGACGATTCCTGGGACGTAGGGTTGGTCCAGCAGCGCCAGCTTCTCGGCCAGGTTGATCTTGTCGGACACGCGGATCACCTCCGTATTCGTGAGGGCGGTGATCACAGACTGCCGCATCTTCCCCGTTCCCGGCGGGGTGCGGCCCCTGGGGCGCTAGAGTCGCGTCGCGTACCACGCGTCTGCCTCAAGTCTGATACGAGCGATGAAAGACGTGCATGCGGTACGGCCCGCGGTCGCCTGGCGCATTTCGTGCTGCGCAGTCGGGGGACAGAGCGGCCGGTCGCCGTGCGGTCCCGGTGAGGCGGTCAGGTCAGTGACCCCAGCGGCATCGCCGATCGCATAGACCGACGGATGGCGGGGACCCGCAGATAGTCATCGACATTGAGTCGGCCCTTGGTGCTGGGAAGCCCGAGTGTGGCGATCAGCGGGCTTGCGGTGACCCCGGCGCACCAGATCAGAGTGCTGCAGTCCAGGGCGGTTCC